>JANLVM010000213.1:0-7579 GCA_031364015.1 Gemmatimonadaceae bacterium | reverse complement strand
CAGGCGCGGTGGTTGGGCGACTACGTGATTCCCAAGCTCGAGGGGTACGACAAGGCCAACTCGCTGCGCAATCGCGCGGATCTGGCGCAAGCGTACTTTCTTACCGCAACGGTCTATACGATGATTGGTGAATCGTACGAGGATTTCGTGATCTCGTCCGATCGTATCGCCAATGGCGCGCCAGTCGGCGAAGCGAACATGCGTACCATGTTCGACTCCGCCATCGTGTATCTCGGCAAGGGGTTGAGCGTCGCCCAGGCGATCAACAACACGTCGCTGCAAGCGCGCATACTTGGCATGCGGGCGCGGGCCAAGTTTTCCCGCGCCGTCTGGACGTCGCTTCGTGCCCCGCGTGCATTCCCCCAGCAACCCCTCATTAACGACGCGGGGGCGAACGCCGATGCCATCGCCGCCCTGACGGCGATGGGTGCGAACACGTTTCGCTATCGCTTCGACGTCGTCACGCAGAACAATGGGGGCTACTTCTCAACGGGCGGCGAGATGAATGCGCGACTGGAGATTCGCGCCGGTTCGCGCTACATCAACACCACGACGGCCGGAACGCGTCCGCTGGACGGCGCTGCCGGTATCAAGCTGGTCGATCCCGTAACAGGGCTCACTGATCCGGTCACGGCGGCCAACATCGATGAGTGTTGCCGGCTCGCCTCAACGGTCAACGTAGGATGGACCGCGACATCAGCCAAGGAGATGTTGCTCATTCTGGCTGAGGCGGCGCTGGCCACCAACAACGCCACCGAGTTTGCGACGCGAATCAACGCGGTTCGCGCGGTCAACGCCCTGCCAGCATGGACGGGCACACCGTCATCCGTCGACATTCTCATTCACGAGCGGGCCGTATCGCTGTTCCTGCAAGGACGCCGACTGACTGATCACTATCGGTTCCAGCAGCGGGCCGATCGTTGGATCGCGACGCGCGGACTCAAGCCGTGCTTCTTCCCGATTTCGTACAACGAAGGTCAGCAAAACCCGCTGGTGGTGGTGCCTTCGGGGGCGAATCCTCGGCCCGCCGCGTGTCAGTAGCACGCCTGCGTGCAGGGCAGGATGGTGATAGGAACGACCGGCCACGGAGCATCGTGGCCGGTCGTTTCACCGCAGTACCAGTGCTGCTGTTGACGGCATGGGCGTTACTGGGGTGCTACAGCTACGTACCCGTGACGTCCTCTCCCAAGGCCGATGAACTAAGCGGCAGCGTGCTGGTGATTCTTACCGCAGCCGGCTCGGAGTCCATGCGCCAGGCGCTGGGCACCAACGTGCGAGAGATCGAGGGCACCGTGGCGCGAAGCACTGCCGACACACTGGTGCTGGCGGTCAGGCAAACGACTACCAACGCCCGTGAACGATTCGTCTCTTCGGGAGATACAGTAGCGGTTGCACGACAGCTGGTGGCATCGATCTCGGTGCAGCAGTATTCGCGCAAGCGCAGTCTGAGCCTTGGTGCGGTTATTGCCTCGTTTGTGCTGTTGACACTGATCGCAATTACGACCGGCAGCAGCGGCAGTGGTGGGACGGGGCAACCGGGGCAACCGCAACCGTGACACTGACCCGCGTTACTCCCATCGAAATACTTTCGACGCCAGTGCGCTGCACACCGTGAACACGACCAGCAGTGCGGCCGCATTCCCCCAATGCGCCGTCCAACCCGAACCGTCCCACACGCCCTGCATGAGGGCGACCGCGTGTGTCGTAGGAAGCCCATAGGCGAGTACGCGAAGTGCAGACGGCAAGCGCTCGATCGGCACGAACAGGCCGGAGAGTGCAATCATTGGATACAAGACCGCGGCACCGATCGGCTGTGCGAAACGCGCCGTGGGAATGATGCTGGCGATCACGAATCCAAGCGACAGAATGCTCAGGCTGCTCAGCAGGAGTGCGGCCGTGAAGCTGGCCATGGGAACATTCAGTGTACCAGGAAGCAGCTGTCGACCAGCGAGTACCAATAGCACAAGACTCACGACCGTGAAAACAAGCTTCACGAGCACTTGTGAGCCGAGTATTGTCAGCGGCGAAAGCGGTGTGGCGCGGAGTCGCTTGAGAATCCCACCCTCTCGATAGATCGAGATGACCGCGACCAGCGACAGCACGGCGTTCACGGCGATCATCAGTGCGGCCAGGATCGCCACGTTGAACGGCGCCTGCGCGATCGTGTCCGCGCCCGGTTGCACCGTGCGTAGCGTGCGCCCCAGTACGACAAACAGCAGCACCGGAAGTCCCAGCGTTCCCACGACGCCCATTGGCTCGCGCAGAAAAATCTTGATCTCCACCCATGACAATTTCCAGAATCCTTTCAGCATGAATCAGTCCCTGATGCCATGGCCGGTTAGCCGCAAGAATACGTCCTCGAGTGTTGGCATCTCGGTGCGGAACCCGCGAACGCGAACGCCTTCGCGGGCGATGACCTGAATCACGTCGGTGGCAAAGTCCTCGCCGTGACCGTGCAGGATGTGCGTGGCTCCGTCGCTCGTGATACACCGCAGTGCGGGCACGTCCGACATGCGCTGAGCGACGTCGGCGAGATCGGTCGTGAATATCACGCGCCGTTCCGGACAGTGCTTGGCCACCAATTCTGCGGGCGTGCCAATCTCAATCAGCTGGCCATGCTCGATAATCCCCACGCGGTCACACAGGCGCTCCGCTTCCTCCATCAAGTGCGTGGTCAGGAACACCGTCTTGCCGCGCTCCTTGATACCCAGAATGAGTTCCCAGATGGCACGCCGTGCTTGTGGATCGAGTCCCGTGGTGAGTTCGTCGAGGAACACCACCTCCGGATTGTGAATCAAGGCCAGCGCGACAAACAGCCGCTGCTTCTGACCGCCGGACAGCGTCATGAACCACGCGTTGCGCTTCTCTTCGAGACCCAGTCGGGCCAGCAGCTCGCGCGCGTCGACCACGTGTGAGTACAGCGATGACCAGAGGTCGACCGCTTCCCACACCTTGATGCGTTTCTGCAGGTGTGCTTCCTGATGCTGTACACCGATCTTCTGCCGTAGCGTGGACGCGTCGCGCTGGGGATCGAGTCCCAATACGGTGATCGTGCCGCGATCGGGTTTTCTGAGGCCCTCTACACACTCCATCGTGGTGGTCTTACCCGCACCATTCGGACCAATCAAGCCGAAGATCTCGCCCTCGTAGACTTCGAGCGAGACGTCATCGACGGCGATGGTGGACCCGTAGCGCTTGCCCAGATGGGAGACGGAAATGACGGAGCGTGTCAGGGCGCGCGCTCTTCAATCTCGAATTCGAGGCCACCCACCCACCCAGCCACCATGTTGTAGAGAGCCGCTCCAATCAACATGCATACCGCGCCAATGCCGGCGTACAGCACTGGCATGATGACGGCAAATCCGATACCAAGACTAAATCCGGTATCGCGGGGCGCGGCCAACGAGACGAGGAAAAAAATTGGCGCGAAGAGCAGGCCCAGGAGACCATACAGGACACCCATAACCTTTGCGGCCTGCACCGGGTCGATCCGTCGAATACGGTGTTTCGTCATGACACTCCTGCGTGGTGATGGGGAAACGGCGGTGTTTGGGACAGTCAATGCTTACCTCATGGTGGACGTCCCCCGCGCGCGCTGTTCGCTACGCGCTTCACATGACGATCCCAATCGCGAACGATCGTCGTCCAGGGGCGCTGCATGATTCGCTCGAACACGTTATGCAACTCGGCGCTACTTCCACCGGTCTTGAATAACTGCTTGATGGCTCCGACGCCGCCCTGTTGGAAGATCATATCAATGAGAACCGCGCCGGTCGGATAAAATTGCGCCGCAGAGAATGAACCCGACAGGACCGAATCGAGTGTCACGGTTGGTCGCTGGGCAAGAAATGTGGCCAGCGCACGTACCGCGGTCGGGAAGTCGCCGCCCGCGGTGCCTCCAACCCACGTGGGAACACCCTCCGACACCAGGTAACTCGTTTGCTCGCTCACCAGAGGCGCCAGGATGAGATGGGCCAACTCGTGGCGATACTCCTCACCGAGAGCCGGAATGCCGGAGAAGAGCTGGCGATTCACGGGCTGGGCGGCCCCGCCCGTCGGCCCAAACTTCACATCCGATTCGAGTCCCATGATCCGATACACCTCGTCGACGCTGGACGTCAGGAAATACGTCAACGGCGCGAGACGCGGCACGCCGAACGCGTCGGCCAGCGAGTCGGTGAACGCGACGGCGCGTCGTGCACGCTCGCGGCTGTACGGATAGTCCGGTGCAAACACATAGGTGATCGGTCCAACGGTATCGCGGCGCCAGGCGGCGGTATGTCGCGGCAACGCGTTGGCCAGCCGCCAGCCGCCCCCCTCACGCACGGCAAACACGGTGACCGTCATCGCGGTCCACCACGTCGCGGGATGGGCCTTCTGATCGCCGCTGCGAAATCGCGTGGTGATGCGATACTCACCCGCGCTGCCGTCAACGCGCTCGACGGCGAGCACTTCGGGAACGGCCGCGTCGTCGAGATAGAAGTCGGCGAGGTCGTACACTGGCCAGCGCTTCTGCTCGGCTGCCGACCAATACGGAGACGGCCTGCCGGCCGCGGAGGAATACTGACCTGCTTTCGACAGGAGGTATGCCTGCCAGGTGCGATACACCGCCAACGCGTCGGGTGACAACGTGGCCGTGTCCAGTCGCGCCGGCATTGACTGGTCGTTCACGCATGCCGAGAGGATGAACATCGCGGCGGCTACGCGAATAAGTGATTGACGAACCGAGCGCACGCGCGTTCTGCGTGTAAAACGCATCAGCGAGGGCGCGCTTTCGGTGTATCGAGCGGCGGCATCCGGGCCTCCTTGCTTCTGAGCGACAGAGGCTTGAGGCATAGGGGGCGGTGAAGTTCGACACCCGCGAACGGGGCAAGAGAGGAGTCCGTCCGAATTTGACGCCCGCGGATGGCCGACGCCATAGCGTTCGCAGTCTTACTGCCCGTGCATCGGGGCGCCAGTATTTGCAATCCATGCCGGAACTTCCTCAACTCCGACAGTCCATCGGACTGTTTCGCGCCACGTCAATGGTGGTTGGCATCATCATCGGCGCGTCGATCTTCGTGCAGCCATCGGCGATTACCGCGCAGGTCCCATCTGTGGGCGGCGTGCTACTGGTGTGGGCCGTGGCGGGCTGTCTCACGCTCATCGGCTCGTTGGTGATTGCCGAGTTGTCATCTGCCTGGCCGCGAACGGGGGGCGTCTATGTCTGGCTGAGCGATGCATACTCGCCCTTGGTGGGATTCCTGTGGGGTTGGGCGATGTTCTGGACGATGCACTCCGGCATCATCGCCGCCATCGCCACCATCTTCGCGCGATACGTCGGAACATTTGTGCCCCTGACTGACGGAGGTACAAAGATCGTCGCGGTCGCCGCCGTGGGCGTGCTCTCGGCGGTCAACTATCGCGGCATCCAACACGGCACAGCCGTACAAGCGGTGTTGACGGTGATCAAGGTTGTGGCCATCCTGCTGATCATCGCCGTGGGGGCGAGCGTCGGTACGCATTTGGGTGATACGACCCCCATCGCCGATACCGCGCCCGTGACCGTAACTGGTTTCTTCGGTGCGTTGGTTGCCGGACTGTTCGCGTATGGGGGCTGGCACATGGTCTCGTACTCCGCCGAAGAAACGCGGGACCCTACGCGTACGATCCCGCGGGCACTGCTTATCGGCACGTTGGCGGTCACCGTGCTGTATGTGGCGGTGAACGCTGCCTATATGGCCGTATTGCCACTCGACGTCGTGCGAAATTCCACGCGCGTCGCGGCCGACTTTGCCGACGTCGCGGTGGGCGGATCGGGGCGCGAGTTGATGGCGATTCTGGTGATGCTTTCGACGCTTGGCGCCGCCAATGGCGTGATTCTGGCGGGCCCACGCGTCTACCTGGCCATGTCTCGAGACGGCCTGCTCTTTCGCTGGCTCGGCGCAGTGCATCCACAATATCGAACACCGCATCGCGCCATTGTCGTACAGGCGTTGTGGTCATCGATACTGGTTGCCACTGGCTCGTATCGCGTGCTGTTCACGCGGGTGGTGTATACCGAGTGGATATTTTTCGGACTGTTGGCCGCGAGTCTGATCGTATTGCGCAAGCGACCCGAGTACGCGCCCCGCTACCGCGTGTGGGGCTATCCGCTATTGCCGTTGCTGTTCGTGGCATCGTCAGCCGCCATTGTGGTCAATCAGATGATCACCCAGCCCCTCGAGAGTGCAATGGGACTCCTGCTGGTGCTTGCCGGAGTGCCAGCCTACTTTTTGTGGGCCAAAAAACGACCCCTTTCACCAGGACCACACTCGTGAGAATTGTTGACGTTCACAATCACTACTACCCGCCCGCCTACATCGACGCGTTGAAGTCTGGCGACAGTTCAGTCACCGTGGTCATGGACGCCGACGGGAATCCGGAGATCCACTATCCCGGCGACTACAACGTGGCGGTTCCGGGACACCGCGATATTGCCTATCGACAGGAAGTGCTCGAACGCGCAGGCGTGGCCACGCAGATTGTTACGCTCACCACGCCCGGCACGCACGTGGAAACCCCCGAGCGCGCCGCACGATTGGCGAGCATGGTCAATGATGCGTTCGCCAAGGTAATTGCCGAACGCGCACCGCGATTCTCCGCGCTGGCCACGTTGCCACTCAACGATCCCGCCGCCTCGCTGAAAGAGTTTCGCCGGGCGACCGAACAGCTGCGGTTGCCGGGCGCGATGCTGTTCAGCAACGTGAACGGCGTGGCGTTGGCGGATGAACGATATTGGCCGTTGTACGAAGCGGCCAACGATCGCGGTGCCGTCCTGCACATCCATCCGACAAATCCTGTCAATGTCGATGCCATGCGGGACTACTGGCTCATGCCGCTGGTGGGATTTCTGTTTGACACCACCGTGGCGGCGTCGCACCTGGTATTCAGCGGAGTCGCCGAGCGCTATCCACATATCAATTGGGTGCTGGGACATCTGGGCGGCGCGATTCCGTATCTGGCCGAGCGATTGGATCGCGGGTTTCACGCCTTCAAGGAATGCCGGGCACACATCGCCAAACCGCCGAGCGAGTATCTGAAAACGTGGTACTACGACACGGTGAACTTTGATCGGGCCGCGCTCATGCTGGCGATTGAATTTGCCGGCGCCAGCCACATTCTCGCTGGCAGCGACTATCCGCACGCGATTGGCAGCATCCCTGCGATGCAAGCGGCGTTGACGTCACTGCCGATTAGCGCCACCGAGCGGGCGGCGATACTTGGTGGTAACGCCGCGCGAATCTACCAGCTCGACTGATCCCGTACCAACGCCAGATCGAGGGGATGCCGGTCACTACGGCGGACTTCGTGCGACGTCTGTCGCTCCAGCCTCCCTCCCAACAGCTTTGTGGCGTCGTTCGTAGTGTATAGTGGGTGGCCACGCGGGAATTGCGAGGGAACGGGCACATGAGAGGTCGGGTTTTGCTGCATCGCACGGTGACGCGGCGTGTCACGTACGTGGTCCTCGCCGCGCTGACAATGGTGGCGTGTCGCGCCAGCGCGCCGGTGCGCGGAGCGGTCGGCACGGCACCCACCCGCCAAGGCGCTGTCGTGGCGG
>JANLVM010000177.1:0-2481 GCA_031364015.1 Gemmatimonadaceae bacterium | reverse complement strand
ACTTCTATCTCGCTTCGCTCGCTCGGTTGGACTGTGGCTGCAGGTGAATCTTGGACCTTATGCCGCCACAGCGATCTTTTTGGGAGAGTATCGAACGTGCTTCCTCGCTGTCTGCTGGTTTTGAGCGTCATGACAGCCGCGTCGCCGTCCGTCGCGCGCGGCCAGGGCTCCCGTGCAGCATCAACGCCAAATCGACAGGTCGAAGAGATCTACGTCGCGCGCGCCGTCCGGGACTCACGGACCACCACGCCGACCGCCTTCTGCGACGAGACTCGAATCGGTTTCGGCCGGACTCTTTTCGAGGACCGCTTCACCTTTCATTCGATCCAGATCCGCCCGGCCGACGGGCTGGTGGTGGACACCGATGTCCAAACCATCGGCAACATGCGCGTTTGCTTCGGCGCGACGGGCGATGCCGCCACGCTGAATTTCCACGCGGAAGGAACACTCGCCGCTGTCCCCTTCACGGGGAACGGTGAGTGCCTCACGGTAAAGCGTGACTTCCCCGAGCGCGGGCTGACTGTCATGCGATGCTTCCTCGAGCTGGGGAATCTTCCGGTCGGCTATGTCGGCGGTCAGCTTACCACGAACACCGTCCTATCGCGTTCAGTCGTCGGGCCTGTTTCCGACCCGGAGGGGTACACCCAGCCATCTATCGTCACGATCAGGCTGTGGAAGCGCGGGTAGCGGTTGCTTCATTCCGTCCTTGGTCCGTTGCCGTGTCACCGCGGCATAACGAAGTAAAGATTCCTGCCGCGCGAAGCCGCGGCGAATTCTGGTGTTGAACGCAATCCGCCGATGCAAGGTCGCGAGGACCTGGCCCCTTGGACGTTCAATCGAACAGCGCTGATCCCTTGATCCGGAATGTAGGGGTTCCCGTGACGACAATCCGCTACTCGCGATGGACTTCAGCTCTGAGGCGCAATGACAGTGCACCAGGACCCGATCGAACCATCGGCGCTCGGAAGTCCCCTTTGGAAGTACGGTTTCGGCGCTGTCGCGCTTTCGCTGTTTCTCACAGAGACGTTACGCGGATGGCATGTGGGCCGACTAATCTCGCACCCGACGAGCGCCCTCCTGCTACTGATACTATGCGCCAATCACTGGTATACCGCGTTCCTGTCGCCTTCCGAACAGCGATCGATCCGCATTCGGTACGCCGTGGTTATCGGCGGCTGCCTGGCGTTCGTCTACTACCGACTTCTGCAAGCTGCGTAAGAACGGCGCGGTCACGCACCTGTAATGCGCGGCGGGCGTCTAACCGCGCGTTGCTGCTGGCAGCGCATGGCGGAATGCGCGCTGCGCGCGCAGTTTCATGAGAGCGCTGCAGTTGAACGCAGATCGTTATCCTGACCTCAAGCGCTTGCCATGCAGCCTCATCCCGGAGCAGATTCCAGCATGGCGGATTCATCGATCAACATCGGCGCGCTGAAGCAGCTCAGCGTCGCGGAGCGCATCCAACTGGTTGAGGACCTCTGGGATTCGATCATCGAGGACGCGCCCGATGATGCCTTCCCGATCTCACCGGAGCTGGCCGCCGAGCTCGACCGTCGTGTCGCCGAGATCAAAGCGAACCCAGAGCTCGGCGCACCTTGGGATGAGGTCCGTCGTGGCATCCTGGAGAGGACACTGCGACGGTGATCCGCCCAGTGCATCGCGTGTTCATCAGTACCGAGGCCGCGTTCGAGATGGACGCGGCTTTCTTGCTTTCCGTACGGAGTCTTCTTCGCAATCGGAGACGACAGAGCCACCGTCCTTGCAGTGGTTCATCATCAGCGGTCCCCTACACGCTGGCCGCAGCCACCGGCAGGCTAACAAACCAGAGGTTTTGCGTCGCGAAGCCGGCGCCAAACCTCCGTTGAACTGAACCGCGGCGGTCTCGCTATGGAGTTTGCAGCGCGCGCGAACTCGCCGCCATGGGGCGTGGCGGACGGATCCGGCGTCGGGCGTGCGGGGTCGAGGAGCGTGTCGATTGGCGCATGGTGTCGCGCCGCGCCCTTGCGACCGGTCTGCGGCGCGTAACGCGGCGGGCGCGTAACGCGGCCTGCGCGCACGACGCGTCGACGCATCCGGGCGAGCGGTGCGCGTGGTGGGAGCGTGGCCACATCCACTGCGGGTCGGTACGCAACGGCCCGGGTCCGCGTCTACGCCGACGCCATCACCTCGCGTACGCGCCTGCTGATGGTCTCGCACGTGATCAATGTCACCGATTTCAACATCCCCAGGATCTGGCCCATGTTTCTGGAACATGATCATGAACACGCCAGCGGACCCGACGCGCTCGTGCGCAAGCGCCAACGTCAGTGTCAAGGGCATGACACCGGGCGCTCTCGCCAAAACGCTGCTCGACACGTATAAGATCTGGACGAACGCTGTGGATAGTGGTCCCGTGGGCGTGCACGGCGTGCGTGTGACGCCGTACGTGTTCATCCTGCCCAGTGCGTTGGGCAAGCTGGTGAAAGCGCTCGGCGCGATTGCGCG
>JANLVM010000174.1:0-2829 GCA_031364015.1 Gemmatimonadaceae bacterium | reverse complement strand
TACGGCGGTCGTTACTGACTTCGGTATCGCCAAGGCACTCTCGGCCTCAAAGACGCAGGCGCCTGGCGGCACACTCACCTCCGTCGGCACCTCCATCGGAACCCCGGCGTACATGGCGCCCGAGCAGGCCGTGGGTGACGTGAACACCGATCATCACGCTGATCTGTACGCGTGGGGTGTGGTCGCGTACGAAGTGCTGGCGGGCGCGCATCCCTTTGCGGCGTGCACGACGCCGCACGCGATGGTCGCCGCGCATATCAGTGAATCGCCGCGCGCACTCACCGACGTGACGCCAGGAGTGCCGCGCGATGTGGCGGCGCTGGTGATGCAATGTCTGACAAAAGACCCCGCGCAGCGCCCCGAGACTGCAATGGTATTGTTGACGCGGCTCACCAACATCAACACATCAACCGATTCAACGACCTCGCGCACGTCGCCGCCACGCGCCGAATCGTCGTCGCGAACGTGGCGTACGTCGCCGTTCATCATCCCGCTGGTTGTCGTCGTCGCCGTCATCGCCGCCATCGCGCTGTGGTCCCGCACACGCAGTAACGCCACGCGTGACCCCTCAAACGACACCCGCTCCATCGCCGTCCTCCCGTTTGCCGACCTGAGCGCCGAGCGCACCAGCGCCTATCTGGGCGACGGGGTCGCCGAAACGCTTATCAATGCCCTGTCCAAGGTGCCCGGGCTTACGGTTTCGGCCCGCACATCGGCGTTCTCGTTCCGCGGCAAGGAGAACGACCTGCGGGCCATCGGGAAGCAGCTGGGTGTCTCGGCCGTGCTCACCGGCAGCATTCAGCGAGCCGGCGATCAATTGCGCATCACCGCGCGCGCCGTGCGCATTGCCAACGATTCCATTCTCTGGTCGCAGAACTTCGATCGGCCCGCCGCAGACATCTTCGCGGTGCAAGATGAAGTCGCCCGTGCCGTCGTGGCGGCACTGCAGTTTACGCTCGCCGCGCTGCCCGACTCGACGCAGCACATCGGAGGTACGGCAAACGCCGCCGCCTACGACGCGTACCTGCTGGGCCGTTATTACTGGAACCTGCGAACGACTGAAGGAATGATTCAGGCGACCGCCGCGTTCAAGAGGGCCATCACCGCCGACTCCAACTACGCACGAGCGTGGTCCGGGCTGGCCGATGCCTACGTGTTGTCGGTGCCGGGCGAATACACGGTGCCCGGCGTAACGGCGGACTCGATCCTGCCGCTCGCGGAAGCGGCGGCACGACGGTCCATTGCGCTGGCGCCGAAGCTTGGTGAGGGGTATGCGTCGCTGGGAGAAGTCCTCGGCGAACGCGATCGGAACGACGACGCGCTCGCGGCGTTCGAGCGCGGCATTGCGCTCAGTCCGGCGTACGCCACGGGGCATCAGTGGTACAGCTACGAACTCATGTCCAATCGTCGCTTCGACGACGGCATTCGCGAGATGGAAGCCGCGCATCGGCTCGATCCCCTGGCGCACGTCATCACCCTGTCGTTGGCGATCGCCTACGACGGCGCCGATCGATTCGGCGATGCGTCAGCGCTGTACGCGCAGGGACTGGCACAGCAGCCGCAGTCCTGGTACGGGTGGCGATTGCGCTTCTCGCACGACCTCGCACTCAAGCGGCCCGACGACGCGGCGGTCGCGCTGCTGATGACGCTCAAGCATCCCGCTACTGATAAATACGACATCGTTGAGCGGTTCGCACCGAAGTGGAGCGACCCAACAACCCGTGACGCGGCGACGGACTCATTGATCGCGATCGGCCCGGTGTTCGCGGCGATCCCGCTCGCGCGATGGATGCGTAGCGACCGCGAGGTCATTGCGGTTCTGGCGCGCGCGGCGCGAGACCCTGAGCAGGTCGACGCGCGTTCCGCGTGGGGAATGTATGCATTGCTTGGTCCGCGATTGCGCGCCGACCCGCGCCTGCAGCCGGCATTCCGCGCGCTCGGGTTTCCGGAGACCAAGCGCGGAAGCACCAAGCGATGAATCGAAACGGGTCGGGCGACCGCGTGCGCAACGATAGTGCTCGGGCTGGCCCTTGATTGGGGGCGACTGCATCGTGCAGAATTATTGGAGAACTGGCGCCGGGCACTTGGCGGCGCACCACTCGTCCGCATTCTTCCCCTGGAGTGAACGCATGGAGTACGACGTGCTCGAAGCCCGCTACGTCTCCGGATTCACCATCTGGCTGCGATTTCGCGACGGTCGTTCCGGTGAAGTCGATCTGACACACGCGATGAACGGACCGGTTTTCGAACCGCTGCACGACATCGAGTTCTTCCGGCAGTTCCGCGTGCATCCGGAATGGGAAACGCTCGTCTGGCCGAACGGGGCGGACATGGCGCCGGAATTCCTGTACGAGCACGTGCGTGTCGCCGCCTGATGTCCTGAGCGCTTCACGCAACTACCGCGTCGCGCCCAACTCCTCCACGGAGCTGACCGCCCCACCGCCGGATCACCCGGTATTCCGCATCCCCGCCGCTACCCCGTTGACCGTCACCAGGAACGCGTCGAGCAGCGCCGGGTCATCGTCATCCGCCCGCAAACGCGCGAGCACCTCGACCTGCACGAGATTGATCGGATCCACGTACGGGTTCCGCACGTCGATCGACCGCCGCAGCACGGGATTATCCTCGAGCAACCGCGCGTGCCCGGTCACCTGCAGCGTGGCGTCGATGGTCCGTTGCAGGTTCGCCCGCAGTGCCTCGCCGAGTGAGCGCAGCGTGGTGGGCACGAGCCGCGCATCGTAGTACGCCGAGATCTCGGGCGATGCCTTCGCGAGTACCATCTCCACGAGATCCATCGTGGAGCGGAAGAAGGGCCACTCCCGGTACATC
>JANLVM010000079.1:0-7129 GCA_031364015.1 Gemmatimonadaceae bacterium | reverse complement strand
ACGGCGCCGAGTCGCGGTTGCGAGCCTGGTGGTGCCGCTGTCGGTGCACCAGATCCGGGCATCGCCGGTGCCGGTGCGAGTGACTGGAGTGGAATGTGCTGGAGATAACCGCCCGAGTCTCCAGCGGGTACAAGTCCCGCTGCTTTGAACTGCGACGCGATCCAACGTGAGGCGCGATCACCACCGCGCGACCCCGTGCGACGTCCTTCCATCGAGTCGGCGGCGAGAATGTCCATCTGACGCTGAATCGTCGCGACGTCGAAGCGATCGGTAAACAGCGCGCGTGCGGCAGGTGCGGCGGCACGTGGCACCACATCAGCCACGAGCGCGAGCCATTGTCGGTTCGGACTCACGGCGAGGCGCGTGATACCACTCAGATGTGCGAACGCGAAATCGGCGACTTCTGTCCATGCGGTCGCGCCGCGCCGCCACACATACAGCTTCGTCCCCTGCCCCATAAGGATGGTCGTACTGTCTATCCACGCCATGTCCTCCGCGCGGGGGAGCGTCTGCACCAGCGTATCAATGCGTCGCGTCGCGGGATCAAGCTCCATCACCATCCAGGCGTCGGCGTTCTTCTGCACGAAGCTGACGTGCGTGGTTCCGGGAATCTTGTGAAGTGACCGCCCGATATTGCGCGCGACAATGGTGCTGCCTGGACGGCCAAGCGTCGCGACGTGCAGCGTCGCGACGTGCAGCGTGGCCGGTGTTCCCAGCACAAACATCGCCCACGTCGAGTCATCGGCCTGCGCAAAGTACCCGACCGGTTTGAGATCGGGGAATAACACGGACGGTGCCGATGCATCCAGCGGAAGTCGCCACAGTCGCTGCGTCGAGTCCGCTTCCACGCGGATCACCGCCAGCGCTTTACCGCCCTCGATCGGAAACGCTGAATATTCGCTTTCCGGTTTGGTCAGTCGCACGGGCGTCGCCAGTCCGGTGCTAAAGTCGTAGCGGTATATATCCGTCTGTCCGTCGCCGCGATTCGACGTGTAGTAGAGTTCGCGAGACGAGAGCGCGAACGACGCCTGGTTGTCGTAGCCATGGCGTCGCGTCAGGTTTGCCGGGACACCAACCTTGAGCACACCACCGACAGTGATGAGCGGTACCAGGAAGACATCAGCACCGGGCGCGGCAGCCGCAGCTCCGGGTGCACCAGGCGCGCGTTGTGCCGATGCCGTCGACAGCGACACGCTGAGCGCCACGAGCGGAAAGAGCGGGAAGCTGGTCGAAATGCTGATAGCCCGAGCGATCCGTATCGCCAGTGCGGTGTATGAGTGTGCCATGTCTGTAAGCTACGACCGTCGTGGTTGCGCGGCACGTCCCTATGAGACCATCCTCCGATTCATGCCCGTTTTCCGTCCTGCTTTCCGTCCGTTAGGCTTCGCGCTGCTGATCTCGGCAGCGCTCACTGCGTGTGACCGTAACACGACGTCTGAACCGGTCCCACCTCCCGCGTCAGGTCGTATCGCCAGCCTCGCCACCACGCCGGCGTCGCAATTTCTCCAGGTGGGCCAGCAGCAGGCGATTGCGCTCGAAGCACGCGATAGCAGCGGGGTGTTGATTGCCAGCCCCGTCGTGACGTGGCGCACCGATGCGCCGACCGTCGTCACGGTAGACGCGGCGGGAAATATCCGTGCGGTCGCGCCAGGTAGCGCACGCATTACGGTCACGTCCGGTGCGCTGTCCGCGCTGGTGCAAATAGGCGTGACGGCGGTTTTTCCTGGTGTTCAACAGTGGCGGGTGGCCCGCGCGGGGCTCACGGACAACACGTTGCTGGGCATTTGGGATGACGGCCAGGGGACGACGTACGGTGTTGGGCAGAATGGCCTGCTTATGAAATCGCGGAATGAGGGCGTGTGGGACTTGGTGTCCGTCAACTCAGTCGAAACACTGGTGGGGATTTGGGGTTCGGCGCCGAACGATATCTGGATTGTCGGAACCAACGGACTCATCCTGCACGGCGACGGCACCACGTTTCTCCCCGTCGTGAGCGGAACGACAGCCACGCTGTTGGAAGTGTGGGGGTTGTCGGCAACCGAGATATATGCCGCCGGTGACCGCGGGACGATTCTGCGCTGGGACGGCACACGGTGGACGTCGCAAAGCACCCCTGTCACCGACGACCTGTGGGGCATTTGGGGCGCGAATAGCAGCGCGCTGTTCGTCGTGGGCAACAACGGCGTGGTCCTGCGGTACGACGGACAGGTGTGGCGTCGCATGAGCGTTCCCACCGCGAACGCGCTGTTCGATGTATGGGGCACAAGCGCCGGCAACGTGTTCACCGTCGGAACCAGCGGCGCGATCCTGCGTTTCGACGGGGTGGCGTGGACGCCAATGACGACGCCGGGAGCCGCCAACCTCTTCGCGATGCGCGGACGCGCGTTCAATGACATCTACGCCGTCGGCAACACCGGTGCATCGTATCACTTCGACGGCGTCGTCTGGCGCGCGATGGACATCGGCACGGGACAGAACTTGCGCGCGATTACGACACGCGGCGACGGCTCGTTGCGCATTGGCGCGTGGTGGGGGACGGTGGTGACGGTGCGAGGTACCGGCGCGACCGCCGTCGGGACCACCGAGGTGTCAGACCCCGCGCTCCTTTCCGTGTATAGCGCACCGACCGGACCGACGTTCGCTGTCGGCCTTGGCGGTGCTGTGTTCAGGCGTGACGGTTCGTCGTGGCGTCCCGAGCCCGTCGCCGGCACGAACGATCTGTATGGAATAAGCGGCAGTGGCGCGAACGATATCATCGCCGTTGGTGACACGGGTTCCATCCTGCGCTTCAATGGGGCGACCTGGCGTCGCGAGACGTCGCCAACCACCCGCTTGCTACGTGCGGTCTGGAACGGAGGATCAGGCCAGTCGGTGATCGTTGGTGAACGGGGAACGATTCTTCGCGCCAGCAGCGGTCCATTCGCACCACAGGCCAGCGGTACGTCGCAATTCTTGCGCGCGGTCTGGGGCAGCGATCCCGCCAACGTGTACGTCGTGGGTGACTCGGGTGTCGTGCTGCACTTCGACGGCGGTCGTTGGACGTCGGTGACGGTGCCAGTTCCCAACACCAGGCGGTTGCGGGCCGTGTGGGGCACGTCGGCGAGCGACGTATTCATTGCTGGCGATGCGGGCACGATCTTGCGTTACGACGGGGTGCGGTGGAATCCCCAAACGGTACCGACGACCCGTGACCTCCGCGCCGTGTGGGGACGCGGCCCCACAGAGATTTATGCGGCGGGCGATAGCGGTACGGTGCTTCGATTTGACGGCCAATCGTGGCGCACGCTGACGACGCCCGCGAGCCGCATTATTTACTCGCTCTTTGGCGTTGGCGGAACGACGCAGCTTGCGGCAGTGGGCGAAGCGGCACGCATTTTCGAAGGACAGCCGTGACACAGTAATGAATCAGGAGTATTGAGTCATGAGTACTCAACACTCAGTACTCACTACTCACTACTCAGTACCTCGTTCGCGCGCGCGGAAACTCGTGATGTGCGCAATGTGATGGTCACCGTGCCACGCATACAGCGCGAGCACCTGCTCGATCGTCATGCGCCCGTTTTCCGGGTGTATCAACGCACGCGAGAACTGCTCGGCCGATAGCGCACGAAAGAGGGCCACGGCGCGCTCGTGCAGCGTGGACATAAGCGCGACCGATACCATCGGCGAGACGGCCGTCACATCGGCCTGCTGCACCCACGCATCCTGATCGTAGGGCTTGATGGTCGGTTCGTGCTCCGACAAGGTCAGCTTGACGCGAATGAACATGTTGAGGTGGCTATCGGCCAAATGGTGCACCACCTGTCGCACCGTCCAGCCACCGTCCCGATAGGGACGTTCAAACGCGGCGTCGGACAGACCGCTCACCGCGGCGGCTAGGGCGGCAGGCTGCGCCGCCAGGCGGGTGATGAAGCCGACGCGCTCGTCGGACGAGTAGGATGACTTCTTGGCGTGCTCGCCGATCGGATAGGAGAGGGTCATAGCTGCAATCTAGGGGGCCGCTCAGACAAAGGTGGGGTGCCCTGCACTCTTCCGTGCCGTTGGCCCCGCGCATACCATAGCGGTCTCGCGGCGCCTGGCGCGCCGGCCACCCCTGTTTGATTCTCCGACGCCTCTGCTCATGATCGCGATCTGCGCGTCACCCCTCGTGCGCTTCAGGCGTCCGCTGCGTGCGCTCGCCCTCTGTACCCTCGTACTCGCCGGTTGCCGCGCACGACCAAACGCCGACGGCGATGAGCGCGGCAGTAGCGCATCGGCGGAAGGCGGGTGGCACAATCTGGTGAATGGCACGTCACTCTCGGGATGGCACAACTTCAAGACTCCGGGCGTCGCTCCCACCGGGTGGGCGGTGGTTGACGGTGAGCTCACACGCACCGGAAGCGGCGGCGACCTCACGACCGATGGTCAGTACGGCAACTTCGAGATGACGCTCGAATGGCGCGTGCCACTCAAGGGAAACAGCGGCGTCATCTACCGCATCGATCCGGCCGCTGAAGTCAGCTATCACAGTGGTCCAGAAATGCAGATTCTCGATGACGCGGGACATCCCGACGGCAAATCGCAGCTCACGGCAGCAGGATCAGATTACGGTTTGTATCCAGCCCCATTGGGCATCGTGAAACCCGCCATGGAGTGGAGCGGGTACGGACGCGCCTCGCGCGGGTTCATCGCCTTGCAAGACCACGGGAATCGCGTCGCGTTCCGCAACATTCGTCTTCGGGAGCTGCCCTGATGAGCACGAAATTCCGTTTGTCGGTGATGATGTTCCTGCAGTACTTCGTGTGGGGCTCGTGGTTCGTGACCATGGGGACGTACATCACGCAGACGTTGCATTTCACCGACACACAGGTGGGCGCTGCGTACGGCGCGTTGGCCATCGCGGCCATCGTGTCGCCGTTCTTTATGGGCATCGTCGCCGACCGATTTTTCGCCAGCGAGAAACTGCTTGCGATTTTGCATCTGGTGGGCGGTGGTCTCATGTGGCTGCTGTCGCAGCAAACAGAATGGAGCCGCTTCTATCCGATTCTGCTCGCGTACGCCTTCTGCTACATGCCCACGCTCTCGCTCACGAACTCCATCTCGTTTCATCACATCACCAATTCGGCCAGAGATTTTCCGTACATCCGTGTGCTCGGCACTATTGGGTGGATTGCCGCAGGTACCGTCGTCGGCAAGTTGCTGCACGCTGACAAACTGGCACTTCCCATGATGGTGGCGGCCGGTGCCAGTGTCGCGCTGGGGCTGTTCTCATTGGCGTTGCCGCACACGCCACCCAAGGCGGCCGGCCAGGCGTTCAGGGTGCGCGACGCGTTGGGACTCGATGCGCTGCAACTGCTGAAACATTCGGACTTCCGCTTCTTTGTGCTCGGCTCGTTCTTCCTGTGCATTCCGCTCCAGTTCTACTATGCGTTCGCCAATCCGTATTTGAATGAGATTGGCGCACCCGATCCGGCATTTATCCAGAGCTTCGGACAGTGGTCGGAGATCGGGTTCATGCTGTTGCTGCCCTTTGCGCTACGCAAGCTGGGGATCAAGTGGATCATGCTGGTCGGCATGCTGGCATGGGCGCTGCGCTACTTCGCGTTCAGTCAAGGTGCCAACGGTCCGATCATGTGGATGGTGTATGTTGGCATTCTGTTGCACGGCATCAGCTACGATTTCTTCTTCGTGGCTGGGCAGATCTACACCGACGAACGGGCGGGGCCGAAGATCCGCGCTGCGGCCCAGGGGTTCCTCAACCTCGTGACCAACGGCGTAGGCTATTTCGTCGGCGCGGCAATGTCCGGGAGCGTGGTCAGCAAGTACGCGACTACCACTGCGGGTGTGACCACCCACGATTGGATGCGGGTGTGGCAGTTCGCGGGCTTGTTTGCCCTCGGCGTGTTTGTCGTGTTCCTGCTCGTGTTCAAGCCAGCCCGGTCCGCGTCTACCACGACAACGGCAGCGCCGTGAGGACGATCCGGTGATGGTCGAGACCACTCCTGTGCTCGTCGAAGCCTGTTGTGATTCGGTGCACACGGCCCGCGCCGCGCAGCAGTTAGGCGCGGCACGCGTGGAGTTGTGTGGACCGGGCGATGGCGGCACGACGCCGTCGTTCGGACTCATCGCGCGCTGTCGAGACGAGCTGCACATTCCCCTGCACGTGATGATCCGTCCACACACGGAGGGATTCGTGTATGGTGACGACGATGTCGATGTCATGGGGAACGACATCATCGCGGCACGGGCACGGGGTGCCGATGGTATCGTGTTGGGTCCGCTGCATGGCGATGGTACGGTGCATCAGGAGCAATTGTCCATTTTCATCGCCCTGGCCCGCCCCATGAAGGTGGCGTTTCACCGAGCCTTCGATCGCACGCCTTCGCCCGTTGCCGCGCTCGATGCGTTGTTGGCTGTCGGCGTCGACTATGTGCTCACCGCGGGTCATGCTGCCACGGCACTGCAAGGAGCTGACACGTTGGCGCTGCTGCAACGACGAGCCGGAAAGAATCTCACGGTGCTCGCCGGCGGCAATGTCCGCGGCGAGAATGTGCGCCAGTTGGTCGATCGATCAACGGTGCGTGAAGTGCACGCCCGTTGCACCGATCCCAACATCGTTCGCGATGTGGTCGCCGCGCTTTCGTCCACGCAGTCCGCGATGGCCCTGTCGACATGATACTCCGAACGACGGCGCTGGAGTCGCTGAAACAACGGCCATACGCCATCGGTCAAAATGGGCCAGTTAACTGATCGCCGTAGCGCTTTTGCCCTGATGGCGTGGTTGCCGTAATTCATTCAGAAACGAACTACGCTATCAGGGCGAAACGGCCATACGCCATCGGTCAAAATGGGCCACTATTCCCGCCGGACATCTACCGACAGGCGCCCATTGCCGGTGTCGTGTGGGCCGCGCCCGCGGTGCACATCGAAGATGCACCGCGCTTTTCGTGGCGCGGGGCGCATCTCGATGTGTCTCGGCACTTCATGCCGAAGGAGTTCGTGAAGAAGTTCATCGATCTTCTCGCGCGTGGATTCGCGCCCCTGGGCCGGTTGCGGTCTTGGGGCGTGAGCAGTGATATGATACTGATGTCGGTAATTAGCAGCTATCATATCCGTTTATATCGCATTAAGCTATTATACATATGATTAC
>JANLVM010000940.1:0-3991 GCA_031364015.1 Gemmatimonadaceae bacterium | reverse complement strand
TCGGAGCTCACCATGGTGCAGGCCATCACGCTCAAGAAAATCGGCGGCTCGGTCGGTGCGATCCTCCCGAAGGACATGCTTGACCGTCAGCACCTCCAGGCCGACGATCAGGTTTTTGTCGTCGAGACTCCGCAGGGCATTCTGTTGACCGCCGTGGACCCCGCGACAACAGAGGCCCTGGCCGCGTATGCCATCTTGGCCAAGGAGAACCGGGCTGCGATGGCCGCGCTGGCGAAGCTGTAGCGCATGGAGCCCCGCTGGCTCACCCGACAGGTCGTCGACATGATCCACAACGGACAGTTGCAGGATCATGGCGGGAACGTCGGCGTCTTGAACGAGGGAAGCATCGAATCGGCGATTGCCCGTGCGCGAAACCGCTTCGCGTACGAGCAGGCGTCGCCCTTCGAATGTGCCGCCGCGTACGTATTCGGACTCGCCAAGAATCACGGCTATCAAGATGCCAACAAGCGGACCGCGTACATGGCCGGCATCACCTTTCTGTACGTGAATGGTTGGCACGTGCAGGCGCCCGACGACGAAAAGATTCTGCTGATGCTTGATGTGGCGCAGGACGCGCGGTCGGAGCCTGACATCGCGGCGTGGCTTGAGCGGCACGCGACTGCCCGCGCCTAGCCCCGTGGCGCAGGTCGAAATCGTCGATTATCACTCCTGAGGAAAGGCATCCCGCGACTGACGCAGCGGGAACTCGCCGACGGGGTCGGGAAGGCTCGTCCAATGCGCATTGTGACGAGGCAATTGTTTGGAAAGCCATTCCCGGAATTCACTCGGGCGGAGTCCATAGCGGGCGATCGCCCCTTCGTGAAGGGTCTCGAGCGTACTGTGCACGAGTGCGGCAAACGCTTCGCGGTCGTCATGAGCGATGTCCAGCGCGTCCAGTGACTCGGCGGTGTTCACTCTCGTGCCACTCGCGGACATGCGGACGGCGTCCTGCACGAGCTGCGTGAGTTGCTGCCGGTAGCGCAACCGGATGGGATCCGGCTGCGGCACCGAGTCGTGCACGATGCGATAGCGTGATGCCGAGCGTTCGTAGGCCCACACGAACAGGTCGCGCAGCAGCGCGGTGCGATTCAATTCGTAGACGCCCAGTGTGCCTTCGATGTATGTGCGCTCGGGCACCTCGACAAACGATAGCGGACAGAGATTCTGCGTGATCAGCGGGATGTTCGCAGCGAGGCGCGAAGTGCGCTTATTGACGTCGATGAATGGCTGCAGGTAGGGCAGGTGCACCATCACGAAGAATGCCTGCTCGAACGGGTCCGGAATCGCGTCGGCAGTCGTGAGGAGCAGGTCGAACAGTTCGGTGAGCTTCTGCGGGATGGATAGCGGGATGAATGTGGTGCCGGTGACGCCGACCTCGGCGTGTCTGATGCGTCCTTCGTCCTCAGGATTGCTGAGCAGGTTTTCCGACAATGCCGCATGCAGGTTGAGCAGCGTGTAACGATTGAAGCGGATATCCTGAGCACCATCGACAAGCATCTCTATCGCTTTTTGGTGATTGAGAATCATCTGGGTTTCGCGCGCGTCCTTTCCAGCGGCCCGCTGGCCACGTTCAAGCAGGTTCTCGGTGTCGAGTCGGCTGTAGGTGTTGCCTTCAAGTCGACTGGACGACCAGGCGAGGTCTATCAGGAGGCGCTCGAAAACGTGTCGCGCGAAGGTACCTGCCGGCTCTGACGGTCCAATGACCTCGCCGACTTGGCGCAGATGGCCACGGGTCGATGAATCCAGATACCAGGTCTGGCCGGGGTTGTAGTCGCGAATGAACTGCTCGTTGTATCCCGCGGGGGTGCGCTTGCTGAGCGGCCTCCGCACGTGCTGACGGATGGCCATCCCGTCCGTGCTGACCCAAAGGTCGTCCTTTTCGCGCTCGGCGTCCGGTGTGTCCGCCAGTGGGAAATATCGCGTCCCGCGTCGTGCTCCTACCCGTCCGATGCGCTTGGCGTCGACTAGGCTGACGAGGCGTCGCCGAAGGGTTCGTTCCGAGATCTGCTCGGTTCCCTGCGCTTCGAGCAGTGCGAGCAGAGCGGGTAGCGCGATCCCGTTGGGGTGCGCTCGGACTGCGGTTTCGATAGGATCTGAGGGCATAGCCATAGTCTTAATCTGCCACTATCGGCCACTATCGGCCACTATCGGCCACTCTCGCCCCCCCCTACTCGGCCAGACGGCATGGTCGCGCGCCGCACGCGCGTGCCGGAGGTTACCCCACCAGCGGCGTGGACACGCCCAGCTTGAACCCGTCCAGGTCGTGGAACTGGAACATGCGCACGCCCCACGGACGATCCGCCGGCTCACTCAGCAGCGCCCCGCCCGCCGCCTTGATCCGCGCTGCCGCCGTGTCGACATCCGTTGCGGCGGCCACGTTGATCTGCAGATAGAATCCCTGCCCCTTGATCCGGTCCCAGCCCAGCTTCCCATCGTCTTGGTTGAGGACAATGTGGCACTCGCCCGCGCCGATAACCGCGCCCGCGACCTTGCCGTCGTTCTCGTACGTCTGTGCCACGGCAAATCCGATGGCATCCCGGTAGAAGCGGATCGACGCCTCCAGATCCTTGCAGGTGATCGAACAGCCCAAAGTGGTCGCGTTGATCCCTGCAGTTGCGTCGGTCATTGATCGTTCGGTTGGAGGCACCCTGAACGCGCCGGGATGGCGGTTCCATCGGGGAAGCGAGAGTCTACGCTCAAAACCCCAGCGTCGCAAACTGCGGGCGGCACACGCCTCGCCGCCTTCGGTTCAGGTCTACATGGGCGGGGAGAATCCTTCGCGCCAGGCGGCGGTGTTCAGTCGCTCATCGTAGCACAAGAACATGCCGACGGCCGGCGTGCCAGACCACTCAAGGGCGGCCGCCAGTTGCAGGGCGTCGGCGGCGCGGAGCGGATGGAGCCGCAACAGTCTGAGCGCCTGCTCACGCACGCTCTCGCCAGGTTGAATTTCATGCCAGCTCTGGCGCAATGCCTCAAGTGTGGCGCGCGCCGCACGCTCCTCGCGCGTCGTGAGTATCCCATCCCGATGCAGGCGCGCGATGGCGGATGCGCATTCCACGACCGTTCCCCACCAGACCACCATGTCGGCGTCGTCCTTGAGCGCCGCTCGCGACTCAGCCGTGCGCGGTTGCGCCAGACATAGCGGCACGAGGGCCGAAGCATCCCAGAATCTCACCGCCGTTTCACCACCCTTCGCTACGCTCGTCCAGCACGGCGCTGAGCGACCGCCCCTCGGGATCGGCCGGCAGTGAACGCGTGAGGAGATCTTTGGGTAGGCGTCCGGTTGGCGCTCGCAGGCGCCCCGTTCGCAGCAGCAGGTCGCGACGCCCCTCCTCTCGGGCCGACTGCAGGACGGGAGTGATACGCGCGATAAGTCGCCCACGGTCGGTGATCAGCACGTCATCGCCCCGACGCACAATGTCGAGGAAGGCGCTGAGGTGCGCCTTGAGATCGGAAATAGAGGTCTGTTTCATATGACTAATGTGGTCATAATCTTTTGATCCGTCAAGTTCTCAATGCTTCTGCGCCGATTGCTCGACGTACGGCGACAGGCCGCCCCCTCCGAACGGGTGGTCTATCTGCGCTTCGACGATGACCGGTTGGCGGGCTCCATTCGCGATTTCACGTGCAGACGGCGGTGTGGGTGTCGAATTATGAATGTTCCCTGTTCAATCAGCCGCGCCTTGATGCAGAAGTCCACCGATCGTTTGGTTCGCTCGACGACGGCATCGGGGCCTTTGACAGAATGCCAGGCGGGTCGCATCATTGTCGCGTGCCTCCCAACGTCGGCTCCACGCGCGCTCCCTTGCACCGGCGTAATCTCGCCACGCCACTGGTCATTGCGCTGACGTTTTTGGGAGCGGCTCCGCTGCAGGCCCAATGCCCCGACGGCACGCCGCCACCGTGTCGGGGCGCATCCCGGCCGACCACCGTCGCGCGCGCCGCGAACTCCCCCCTCAATCCCAAAGCCTGGATCGTCGTGCCCTTTGCG
>JANLVM010000935.1:0-11220 GCA_031364015.1 Gemmatimonadaceae bacterium | reverse complement strand
GGGAGTCGAGAGCTGGCAGACCGTGTTTGAAAAGGCGGGATTCAGGAACGCCATTGTGGCGAAGGAAGCACCCACGAAGTCCGAAGATCCGGATTTCGACCCCGACGATGCGCGCTACTCGATGGTGCGCTGGGCGGCGAGCCTGGTTCGGAATGCGGTAGGTCCGCACACGCACGATCCGCGCTCCGGCGAGATCATCAACAGTGAGATCACCTGGTTTCACAACCACATGCGGTCATATCGCAACTGGCTGATCATGGAGACCGGAGCTGCCAATCCCCTGGCGCGTTCGCTCGACATTCCCGACGAGCTCATGGGCGAGACTATGCACCAGGTAATCGCGCACGAGATCGGACACGCGCTGGGTTTGCAGCACAACATGATCGCGTCGTCGTCATTCCCCACTGACTCACTTCGTAGTCCGAGCTTCACCAGCAAGTACGGCGTGAGCGCGACGATCATGGACTACGCGCGACAGAACTACATCGCGCAGCCGGGCGACGGACTCAAGACGAAGGATTTTATTCGGCGTCTTGGCCCCTTCGACGACTTCGCCATCAATTGGGGCTACCGCCAGATCCCCGTTCGTTCGACCGACGAAGAGAAGCCTGTGCTCAACGGCTGGCTCACGAAGCAATCAGGCTCGATGCCCTACCGCTTCACGCCGCAGGGACTCGGCAGCGCCGATCCGCGCGTGCAAACCGAAGACTTAGGCGATGATCCGGTGAAGTCATCGACGTTCGCAGTGATGAACTACAAGAAGATGATCCCGAATCTGGTCGCGTGGACGACTAAGCCAGGTGATGACTACTCGGAACTCAAAGAGGTGTACGAAGAAGCGCTTGGTCGGTGGGCCGGATACATGGGACATGTCGCCACTGTCATCGGCGGCGTGAACGTCGATCTCAAGACCGCCGATCAGGCGGGCGCCGTGTTCCGTGTCGTGCCGAAAGCCAGACAGAAAGCCGCGCTGGCGTTTCTGAGCGACAACGTCATCACCACGCCGACGTGGCTCCGTCCGCAGGACATTATTTCACGCATCGGTCCGAGCACGGTGTTGGCCGCGCGACAAGCAGGCACGGTGACGTCGCTGCTCAGCAGCGCGCGGTTGGGCCGACTGGCCGAGGCGGAGAGATACGACGCTGTCAATGCATATCCCCTGGTGGAATACCTGGGAGATCTCAAGCGCGCCGTGTGGAACGGAACGACGCCTGACGCGAGCCGTCGTCAGTTGCAGCGCGTGTATTTGCAGCGACTGGACGCGCTGATCAACCCGCCTGCCGCAGCGGCACCCGCTGCGGGTGCCGCGCCGACGCCACCAGCTCAACCGATTCCGTTCGTGACAGCGCCGAATGTCGCCCAAAGCGACCTGCCGGCGTTGGCGCGCGCGCAATTGCGCGACATTCAACGCGAAGCGCGCGCTGCGGCCGCATCCTCACCGGAAGCGGTCGAGCGCGCGCACTGGAACGACGTGGTGGATCGCGTGGCGCAGATACTGGAGCTCAAACGATAGAGGGCATTCGGGCCCTACCGTCTGATCGTTCAGTCTCGCGACTTCGATGTGGAGGCGGCCGGCGCACCTCCAAATGCGAAACCAACGATGAATCGGCCCCGAACGGGTCGTCCACCCCCGGTGTCCGAGTATCGCAACGCGGACGCAGCCAGGTACACAAACCGGTATCGCAATCCCAGCGAGTAATCGATCGCGACGCGGCTCAGTGTATCGCCTGTGGTTTCGTTTTTACCGCCAGTGGCGTCGACGTCGAACTTCGTCGCGGTGAAGTCGTAGTGCACGCCCAGCGACGGGATGATCGATACGCCGCCATACACGTGCTGCTCCAGTCCTACGCCCACACCGCCGCGGGCAAATAGCTGTTGATCCGATAGCTTCAGATCGTCGATCAGCTCTTTGCTAAGCTTCGCGTAACCGACGGCAATGCCGGGGCAGAGTTTCACCTTCCCAAGCGCGATCACGAGCGCAGCGCGCCCCGCACCTTCAAAACCCGACGCGCTGGACAGGGGATTGCGCATGCTTCGCGTGTTGAAATTCGCGCCGAGGGCAAGCCGACCTGCAGTGGTGCTGATGCTACCACCGTGTCCTGTTCCGACTGAATACCGCACGTATTCGTAGGCCGCCGCTCCCTTTGCCGGCGCGCCGAAGCAAACTTGCGCGTGCGCGGTCGACGAATATGCTGCCAATCCGACGCACACTGCGAAGGCGCGCGCCTTCACACTCCGGAACCAGGACACACGGGCCCTCCGGCAAGTAGTGACCGATAGGATCTGGCGAGGGGCGATCACGGGATGGATCCGGCGGTGGGGACTGTTACGTTATCACGCCGCCGTCCGGGCCCGTGTTGCCTATCGAACTTCAACACGAATCCGCTCGTGAGAATGAACGCGATCTTGGTCTTGTCGACCGGCCCAATCACCTGGCCCGCCGTAGTCGTGAAGATCTCGGCACTCTTCTGAATCGGAAGTTCGAATTTTCCATAGTAGAGTGATGTCTTGTTGGTCTCGTGATTCCGACGGAATGTTCCCGCAAATCGCTTGATGCTGTTCACACCGTTCTTGCGGAAGTGAACCACCGCCACCGTCGTTCCAGTTGTGCGCTTGACGTCGTCACATTTGCTGGAACCGCGCTCGGTTACATCCGTGTCGAAGTGCAGGTCAAGCTTCGTCACCGATTCAGCAAAGTCCTCAGGATTCGCAAACGGCAGACGGAAGTTGTTGACCCTGTCGAGCGTCCAGGTCCAGTCCATCTGCCCGACGTCCTCGACGACGTCGACGGTACGCGGGAAAAGCCCACTCCTAGGGTCATAAGCGACCGTATCCGGACACGGATCATACGGGAAAATCAACTCCTCACAGCCAACAGCGGCAGCAGTCATCAGGACGCCGCACGCCACAAGAACCTGCCTGGGTAGGCCCATGCCGAACTCCTCGTGTATGGTGTCACAGCAACGGATCAAGATCGTTTGAGAAGGCGTAAGATCTCGTCAATTTCACCGATTCATTGCTGAGTTCGTCTAGCGAGTGCCGTCCCAGAACTCCAAATTGCATTCCACCCATATCGAGGCCGATGCCAAACACCCGCTGGCACGCATGTTGCTAGAACCCACTGCTATGCTGTTGAACGCGCGATCCGGTCGACGCGACGATTTGGATGCCCTGTTCCCCTTGGTCTACGCGGAGCTGCGGCGCCGCGCCCATGCCTACCTCCGCGACGAGCAACCCGACCACACGCTGTCCACGACCGCGCTGGTGCACGAAGCGTACCTGGAGCTCATCGATATCGAGCGTGTCGAGTATCGCGACCGCGCACACTTCATGGCCGTCGCGGCACGCGCCATGCGACGGATCCTCGTCGATTCGGCACGTCGCCGGCAGGCCGACAAACGCGGCGGCGGGGCGACTACCCTGAGTCTCGACGATGCGCATCCGGTATCGGTGCAGCAGTCCGATCAGATGGTGGCACTCGATGGCGCTCTCGAACGGCTCGCCGCAGAAAGCGAACGATTGGCCCTGACCGTCGAACTCCGCTTCTTCGCGGGCCTCACCATCGAAGAGACGGCGCGGGCCATGGATCTCGCGCCCAGTACGGTGCAACTCGATTGGACCAAGGCCAAGGCGTGGCTGTATCGCGAGCTCGCGGACACGTAGCGTGAAGGACGACTCGCCGCACTGGCATCGGATCGAGCCCGCACTGGACCGGTTGCTGACGGCGCCGCCGGCCGAACGAGCGCAGCTGCTTGAACAGCTGGCCGGCCATGATCCGGAACTGCACCGCGAATTGTCGAGTCTCCTATCCGCGCACCTCGCCGCAGGAACGTTCCTCGATCAGCCAGCAATGTCGCTCGTCGACCCGCCAGACCTTGACGCAGACTCGGCGACCACCAGCGATGCGCCTGGCCGCGTTATCGGACGCTATCGCCTGATTGAGCGCATCGCGCGCGGCGGCATGGGCACGGTCTGGTTGGCCAGCCGCGCCGACGGGCAGTTCGAGCAGCAGGTCGCGCTCAAACTCATCAAGCGCGGCATGGATACCGACGAGATCCTCGCCCGATTCCTGCGTGAGCGACAGATCCTCGCGCGCCTCGAGCATCCGCACATCGCGCGTCTGCTCGACGGCGGTGTCTCCGACGATGGACGACCGTACTTCGTGATGGAGCATGTAATAGGCGTTCCCATCACGCAGTATTGTCGCGACCACGCGCGGAGCCTCGCCGAACGACTCCGGTTGTTTGAAAGCGTGTGCCACGCCGTGCAGTACGCGCATCGCAATCTCATCGTCCACCGTGATCTCAAGCCTTCGAACGTGTTGGTGACCGACGACGGCGATGTGAAATTGCTGGACTTCGGGATTGCCAAGCTTCTCGACGAGGAAGAGTCGGGAACGCTGACCGGTTGGAGTCGACCGTACACACCAGAGTACGCAACGCCCGAACAGCTCAACGGCGAACCGATCACGACCGCGTGCGATGTCTATCAGCTTGGACTCCTGTTGTACGAACTGCTGACCGAGTCCCTCCCCTATCGGATCAAACGCGGCGATCTGCAGGAGGCACGGCGTCTCATCTGCGACACCGAGCCAGCGCCACCGTCGGCAATGGCCAACAACGCCGCGCTGCGCGGCGATCTCGACACGATCGTTCTCCACGCGCTGCACAAACGCGCCGATGCCCGTTATCGGTCTGCGGAATCGTTGGCTGACGACGTGCTGCGACACCGACAGGGTCGCCCCATCTCCGTGCGCGGTGCCGCGACGGGCTATCGGTTGGCCAAATACCTTCGACGCAATCGTCTCCGAATCTCCGTTGCGTCTATTGGTGTCATGCTGACCCTCGGGCTCTTCGGGGTGTACGCATGGCGAATCCGGCGCGAGCGCGACCGCGCCGTGCTCGCGGCCGCGAAGGCCGGGCAAAGCGACGAGTTTATTCGGCGCTTTTTTCAGGGATGGAATCCAAGCGCCGCCGATCGGCGACTGGTCTCCGTTGACGATCAACTGCAACTCGCAACGCGCCGGGCCGAACAGGAACTCGCCTCGTCGCCGGAATTGCAGGCGCGCATGTTCAGCCTGCTGGGCAGCCTCTACAACGATGTCGGACGCTATGCCATCGCCGACTCGCTCCTCACTCGCGCGAATCGCCTGCAGCTGCGGCTCGGCGAAGGCGGATCGGCCGACGTCGCGGCCACGCGTTCGCGACAGGGCGCGCTATTCATGACCACGGGACGCTTCGCTGAAGCCGAAACAGCGCTCCGCGATGCGCAGCGATTGAACCTCGCGCTGTTCGGCGCCGGACATGCCGAAACCCTGCGCGCGCAGTATGACTTGGCGGTGGCGCTCGCAAACTCGGATCGTTGGCCTGCCGCCGAGGCCGAGCTCCGCCGGCTACTCGCCGTGGCCGAGACGCAATCGGCGTCGGCGTCGTTGTTGCGCGCCGAGGCGACCACCTACCTCGGCTACACCCTCTTTCAACAGGCTCGCTTCGCCGAAGCGCGATCGATTCTCGAAACCGCACTGGCGTCGCAGCGTCGGGCCTTCGGCGACATGAGTGGCATGACGCTGATGACGCTGCGCGCGCTCGGCTCGGTGCTGCGTGACATGGGTGACCTGTCGCGCGCTGATACGCTGTACCTCACCGCGCAGCGCGTCGCTTCAGCGCTCTTCGGCCCCGATCATGTCGAAACGGACGTCACCGAGATCGTGCTGACCATTCAACGCCAGCGTACGGGAAATTTCGCGGCCGCAGAGTCGCTCGCGCGAATTGGCCTCGACCGCAGTATTCGTCACTTCGGTCGGCCGCGCGTGTGGGAGTGGCGGATTTTACTGGGACAGATCCTCCTCGATCGTCATCGGTTTGTCGAGTCCGAGCAATACCTCGCCGAATCGCTGCGAGAGATCGGTGAGCTCTTCCCCGGCGGGCATCAGTCCACCGGCGACTTGCTGAATCGCCTCGCCTATCTGTCCAGCGAGTTGAAGCGACCCAACGCCGATTCGCTCTATAGCGCCGCCGTCGCATGGCGCGCGAGTCGAAGCCCGGGCACCCCTGAGTTTGTCTCCGACGGGCTGCACCTTCTCGCGTCGTCCATGTTGAATCACGGCGATACTGCGGCGGCAGCCGCCATGTTTCATCGGTCGGACTCCCTCTATGCCGGCCGCTTGCCGAGTTCACATCCATACCTCATTTCGACCGCGGCCGGGATCAAGGCGTCGACCTCATTGCAGCGCTAGCGGCCAACGTCGCGCGCGGGGTGGCGTCCGCGGGTACACTTCGGACAATGACGGCCCGCCTGCCTCCCATCGCCGCCCAGCGCGTGCGCAACGCGAATATCCGCGAGCAGGCCGAGCGCATCGCGCGATCGGTGGAGCTGCACCCTGAGCACGCGCCCGTCCCCGTCGTCGTCGTGCCGGCCAACACCCGCGAAACCGAGCCGCTGCCACCACGGTCACGACGCGCATTTCTCGAGCGGCTGCAGGCAACGGTGCAGCGTGTGTACACCGTCGGAGCGATCAACGAGGACGCGCTGGCCACTGCGGAGGAATCGGCGGCGGCGTCCAATGCTGCGGCACCGGGCGACGACGCCGCGATCCTTGGACGCAGCTGCGCAACGTGTCGCGGTGAGTGCTGCACAGCAGGTGGCGACCATGCGTTCCTGCGTGATGACAGCATCACACGTGTGCGCGCCACGCACGTCGCACTCGATGAAGACGGCGTGCTCGCGCTTTACGCCGCGCACCTGCCCTCACGACACTATCGCGGATCGTGTGTGTACCACACGACAGAGGGATGCGCGTTGCCGCGCGCCCTGCGATCGAATCTCTGCAACCGCTACGTTTGTGGCGGCGTTACGCAGCTCCGGAGCGCCTTGGCTTCATCCGGGGCGTCGATCGCCTTCATCGCCGCAGCTGACTCGGTACACGTGCGCCGCATGGCGCTCATTAACGCGACCGAGTCCAGGCCGATCGCGCTGACTGAACTAGCTTAGCTTAGCTTAGCTAAGCTGGCGGTCGCCGCCGACGCGCGCGACTCGCACACGCGTCGGCAGATCCGTGCAGCCCTACGGTTGCAACAGCGGCAACACGCTGAAACTCTGGCTCGGTCCAATCGCTGTCACGGTCGTACCAACCAGTTTGCCGATGCTCGCCTTGTACACGCCGACTGGTACGCGCTGGGCCTGCCCGCGCAACGCCGCCGCCAATCCACCAGGGCCACCAGCGCCACCAGCGCCACCAGCGCCACCAAACCCACCAGCGGTGTTGCCGATGGCGCACGACTGTAGTGTGTTCGCTGCGGGCCGCGCAGCGGGCACGGCGCTATCTGTCGCCGCAACTACGCCAGCAACCGCGCCACCCTGTTGACCACCGAACTGCGCGGTGAGCCGTCGCACGGTCGCGCTATCGGGCGCCACGGGATCACTGTTCAGGTTCCACGCAAACCGACGGAGCCCGATACTGCGATCGAGTTCGCAGCGACGGATCTGCTTGCCAGTATTGTCGCTGATCGTCAGCACCAACTTGGTATCGACCGGAAGCGAGTCCTTCACGTTGTACGCGATCCACGCCCCGACCGGGGGGTTCGGGGTGCTGAAATTACCGCTGATAGCGAGCGAACCGGCAGCGCCGGCTGGTGCGACACCACCCGGCACGAACGAGTACGCGTGACGGAGCGGAAACAAGCGCGCGGGCTCGCTCATGCTCTGCGGCGTGATCTCGCGGAGCGCCGAGTAGTCGTCCAACACGTAGAAGCCGCGTCCAAAGGTGGCCATCACGACATCGCTCTCCCGCTTGTGCAGCGTGAGATCCCGCACCTGAGTAACGGGCATCCCGTTCTTGAGCTGCACGTATTGCTTGCCGCCGTCTACACTGGTGAATAGTCCGAACTCCGTTCCCACGAACAGCAGCTCGCCGTTCACATGATCCTGCGCGATCGTCCACACATCGTGACGAGCCGGCAGATTTCCCGTGATGTTCGCCCACGTCCGTCCGCGGTCGGTGCTGCGCACGATGTAGGGCGCGTAGTCCCCGCGCTGCCAGTTGTTGAGCGTGACAAACACGGTATTGGCATCGCGCGGCGACGCATGCACGTCACTGACATAGGTGAACTTCGGCACACTCGGGAACGACTCGATGCGACGCCAGTTCTTACCGCCGTCCTCGGTCACTTGCACCAGGCCGTCATCGGTCCCTACCCACAGCAGCCCTTCCAGCACCGGCGACTCGTCGATCGCCACCGCGTTGCTCAGCTCCGTCGTCGACGCATTCAGCGCGACCGAGCCACGCGGCCATACTCGGCCCATGATCGGCAGCGTATCGCGACTCAGTTGACGTGAGAGATCTGGACTGATCCGAGTCCAGTTGTCACCGCGATTATCGCTGCGATACACAAACTGACTGGCAAAGTAGATGCGATCGGCATTGTGCGGACTCAACACGAATGGCGCATCCCAGTTGGTGCGATCACGTACAGCAGCGGTTTGGGGTACTGCCACTGCGGTTTGGGGTAAGGCTACTGCCGTTGATCGTCCCGTCGTATCGGGAGCCGCAGCGCCGACGTCATCTCCACCCGCCGACACCGTCGTGGGACGAATGCCCTGTCCGCGCCCCGTGCGCATGTCGAAGCGCGACAGTCCGCCGTTCTGCGACTCACCAAAGAAAATATTCTGATCTTCCATGTGCCCGCGCGCCTGAAACCCGTCGCCACCGGCAATGTTGAACCAATCACTGTTGCGGATGCCCCACGTGTTGGTGGTGCGTGACGGGCCGCACTGCGAAAAGTTGTCCTGCGTTCCGCCGCACACATAGTAGAACGGTTTGGCGTTGTTCACCCCAACGCGATAGTACTGGGTGATGGGGAGTGTGGCATGAAACTTCCACGTCTCGCCGAAGTCGTACGTTTCGTACAGACCGCCGTCATTGCCCAGCAGAATGTGGTTCTTGTCGAGCGGATCAAACGCCATCGCGTGATGATCCACATGCACACCCCGACTTTCCCAGTTCGTGTTCGACCACGTCGCGCCGCCATCTGTGCTGCGCGCCAGGTTGGTACCGACCTCGTACATGTGACCGACACGATGCGGATCGAGAAACAGCTCGCTGTAGTATTGACCCGTGCCACTGGTAAACCAGTTTTCACGAGCTGCCGCGACGCGTGCACTATCAGCGGCGGTAACCGGCGCGGCCGCCGCACCACCTCGACCACCACCACCACCGCCTCGTCCGCCCGCGACCTGTGTATTCTTACCAGTGCGCACCCACGTGGCACCGTCATCGGTTGAACGATACAGCCCTGACTGTCCCGCACTCGCTTCGAAGAACGCGGTGATCTGCGTGGGCGAGGTCCGCCCTTCAATAGCCAATGCAGCGCGACCCACGTCGCCCGTCGGGAGTCCGTTAGCAAGCTTCGTCCATGTCTTGCCGGCGTCAGTGGATTTGTGAATGCCGCCTTCCGGGCTGCCGCCAATGGCCTGCCCGACGTGGCGCCGCCGTGGATACGTCGCCGCATAGATCACATCGGCATTCTTTGGATCGAACACCACGTCGGTGACACCCGTGTTCTCGCTGATGAACAGACTGCGTGTCCACGTCACACCGCCATCGGTGGTCTTGTACAGTCCGCGCTCGCCGCCAGCCGAAAACAGTGGTCCTTGAGAGGCGACGTACACAACGTCGGAGTTGCGCGGATCGATGATGATCTTCCCGATGTGTTCCGATAGCGCCAGTCCCACGCGCTTCCACGTCTTCCCCGCGTCGGCCGACTTGTACAGGCCGTCGCCAAAGTGCGCGCTGCGCTGGCTATGGTTCTCGCCCGTGCCCAGCCAGAGCACGTTGGAATTCTTCGGATCGATCTCGATACAGCACAGGTTGTGCGTACTCTGGTCATCGAACAATGGCGTGAACGACGCGCCGCGATTGACCGTCTTCCACAGTCCGCCAAAGGCGGTTGCGATATACCAGGTGCTCGGGTTGTTCGGATCAATCTTGAGATCGGCAATCCGTCCCGTGACAAGCGCCGGTCCAAGTGAACGTATCTGAAATCCCTTGAGCGCATCGACAGTCAGCGCCGGTGGCGTCACCGACGGTTCAGGCTTCGCGGCCGCACGACTGCCCGTCCGTTGTGCATGTGACACATGCGGCAGCACGAGCAACGAGGCTAGCGCGCTCACGCGCCAGAGACTTCCAGAACGCAAATCAATCATGTCACCGGGGCTTGGGATCAGGTCACCAGCAGGCGCAGTATGAGTCTACGCAGCAGTCCGCGCACTCGCTGCGTCGTCACCGACCTGGGCACAACACACCGGCACTACTGGAACTCCCGTAGATGCTCCACAGACGCAATGCCAGAAGGATGGAATGTGCGTCACGATGCGCTATCGTGTGCAAGCGATATGCGTCGGGTAAACTCCTCTCCCCTTCCGGGTGTCTTCTGATCATGCACTCACTCCGTCATTGCGGTCGGTCTCAGATCGCGTGGTTCGCCGTGATGGCGGCGTTCGGTGGCTCGCCACAGCTGGTGGTCGCTCAGACCACTCATGCATTCATCAATGGCCGATGGTTTGACGGCGCCGCCTTTCGCCGCGGAGATCGGTACGTGGTCGACGGCCGTTTCGCCACGCGACGGCCCTCGCGAATCGACCGGACGACCGATCTGTCCGGCGCGTTCGTCGTGCCGCCGTTTGGCGAGGCACACACGCATAACGTCGAGTCCAGTGGATTTGACGCGGCGTCGCGAATGCATCTCGCCGCGGGCGTTTTCTACGTCAAGAATCCGAATGGCCTGTTGCGCTTCACTACACCACTCGCCGGTCGGATCAATGTGCCCGGGGCGTTGGATGTGTCGTTCGCGCATGGCGGACTCACCGGCAGCGGCGGCCACCCCATTGCACTCGCCGATCGACAGATCACACGGGGCAACTGGACAACCGCGGATGGAGATGGCGGCTTCTACTGGCTGATCGACGACCGTAACGCCCTCGACGCCAAATGGCCCAAGATACTCGCCGGACGGCCGGAGTTCATCAAGACGTACTTGCTGTATTCCGAAGAGTACGCGGCGCGCCGAACCGACACGACCTATCGCAACTGGCGCGGACTCAACCCGGCGCTGCTCCCCGAGATTGTCGCGCGGGCGCACGCAGCGGGCTTACGGGTCAGCACCCACGTCGAGACCGCGAGCGATTTCCGCACAGCCGTCGCGGCCGGCGTCGATGAGATCAACC
>JANLVM010000236.1:0-2176 GCA_031364015.1 Gemmatimonadaceae bacterium | reverse complement strand
TACATGACCAATACGGCAAAAATCGCCATCGCAGTGGTTGTACTTGGGTCCATTGGTGGCCTGGGATACATGAGTTACAAGAAGGGCCAGACCAAGGCGGTCGAAGTGCGCACGGAAGCGGTCGAGACGCGCGACCTCGTCGCATCGGTGACCGCCAGTGGACAGATTCGGCCTCGCACCAAGGTCGACGTCAGCGCCGACGTCACCGGTAAAATTGTCCGTCTCTCCGTCAAGGAGGGCGACATGGTGAGGAAGGGCCAGTTCCTGCTGCAGATCGATCCCGAACAGGTGACGGCAGCGCTGCAGCGCGCCGAAGCGGGTTTGGCGTCGACGCGAGCGCAGGCCGCGCAGTCTCGGGCCAATCTGATTCAGGCTCAGAAAAACTTCGAACGGTCTCAGGCCATCAAAACAAAGTCGCCCGAGCTCGTGAGTGATGATCAGCTGGAACAGCTGCGCACGCAGGCCGAGGTCACCAAAGCGCAGTTTGAGGCGGCCGGCTTCGGGGTCGTACAGGCCGTGGCGTCGGTTCGCGATGCCCGGCAGGCGCTGAGTCGCACCACTATTGTGGCGCCCATGAGCGGCAAGGTCACGCGCCTCAATGTTGAAGAAGGAGAAACCGCGATCATGGGCACGCTGAATCGGGCCGACGCAACGTTGCTCACCATCAGCGACATGAGTGTGCTGGAAACAACGGTGAAAGTCGACGAAACCGACGTGGCGCGTATCAGCGTTGGCGACTCGGCGCTCATTCAGATTGATGCGTTCCCTGATACGACGTTTGTGGGGAGAGTCGTCGAGATCTCCAACAGCTCGGTGTCCAAAACGGCTGGCGCCAACAGTGGTGATCAGGCCATCGACTACGAGGTGCGCGTTCAGCTGCTCGATCCACCTTCCGATACCCGTCCGGACTTCTCGGCGACCGCGAAGATCGTCACGGCCAGCCGGACGAAGGCGCTCTCCATCCCGATCATCGCGCTCACCGTGCGGGAGAACGAAAAACTGCCGAACGCGGATTCGGCGGTAACCGTGGGTCGCGGGCAGCCGGCCAGGGAAGTCGGCAAGCGCGACGTGGAAGGCGTGTTTGTGGTGGGGACCGACAACAAAGTGAGCTTCCGAACCGTAAAAGTGGGGATAGCCGGTGAGCGCCACTTCGAAGTGCTTGAAGGGCTCAAAGCCGGCGAGACCATTGTCGCCGGCACGTATCAGGCCATCCGAGAGCTCAAGGACGGTGCGCTGATTCGCACCGTCAAGCCTGACGACAAGAAGCCACCGGCCACCGGAAAGAAATCGTGAGCAAGACACTCGACGACATTGGACTGAGCACCACGGGCGAACGACGCGCGGTCGTCTCGACCGCCGGGTCTACGCCAGACAAAGACTGGGTCATCGTCACGCGCGGACTCACCCGTCATTACGACATGGGCGGAGAAATCGTCCGTGCGCTGCGTGGCGTCGACCTCGCGATCCGTCGCAACGAGTATGTCGCCATCATGGGCCCGTCGGGTTCGGGCAAGTCAACGCTGATGAATCTCATCGGCTGCCTCGACACGCCCAATGAAGGGGAGTACTGGTTGAACGGCATGCTCGTGTCGACGATGTCCGACGATGCACTGGCCCGCGTGCGCAACAAGGAAATCGGTTTCGTCTTTCAGACGTTTAACCTGCTGCCGCGCGCCACGGCGTTGCAGAACGTCGAGTTGCCACTCGTGTATGCCGGTGTCTCGTCAGTCGAGCGGAAGAAGCGCGCCACCGAGGCGCTGGAACGTGTGCAGTTGGGTGGCCGCATCACCCATCGACCCAACGAGCTGTCTGGCGGCCAGCGACAGCGTGTGGCGATTGCGCGCGCGCTGGTGAATCGCCCGTCCATTTTGCTCGCGGACGAACCGACCGGGAACCTCGACTCGAAGACCTCGGAGGAGATCATGCGCGTGTTCGAGGAGTTGGCCAACAACGGACAGACGGTCGTGATGGTCACGCACGAACCGGATATCGCGGTGCATGCAAAGCGGGTCGTCGTGCTGCACGACGGCGTCATTTCGAGTGATGAAACCAGTGCGCAGTACGCGCTCAAGCTGGGCAGCGAGCGGATTCACTGATTCGATACTGCACACCGCTCTCACGGCATCACGAGTCTCGCGGACGCACTGGGTCGCTCAAATGCGTGGGTTGCGCGGAG
>JANLVM010000873.1:0-1969 GCA_031364015.1 Gemmatimonadaceae bacterium | reverse complement strand
CCGAGAGTTTCTCCGCCAGCAGCGCCGCAGAGATGCCACCCCCGATCACACAGACGTCGGTCTCGACCCGGCGCCGGGGGCTCACTGCTTCACCAGCGGTGGTGGGACCTGGGCCGACGACTCGAGGGTGCGGCAGCGGTCCTTCCCAATGGCGGCCTGGTAGGCCATGTCGTGGGCCGTGGGGCTGGCGAACCAGACGCTCATGAGGTCGGCGACCACGTGCTCGCCACGCGGGACGGTGGTCAAGTCGTTGATCCCCGCGCGTTGAAGCTCCACGGCGAGCCGCTGGCGCCGCACGGCGAGGTTCTCGGACGCGAGCGCGCCGACGGCCAGCGCCTGCAGCTGCCGCTGGAACAGGGCCGCTGGCGAGGCCCCCTTGTACCGCACGCGAGGGCTGCCATACCCGGGCGACATCTCTGCGCCGGCGCGGTAGCGCGCCACCCAGTCGGCGAACTCCGCCGCCACGTCATCGGTGCCCTGGCGGCCTAACGAGGACGGGAGCACGGTCGCCGCGAGCTTGCGCAGGGTGTCCTCCTGTGCCCCCGGGAAGGCGGTCCCGAAGGCCCATGCCCGGACGCGTGGGATCGGGAGGATCGCCGCGAGGCCAAGGGCGGACTGGATGAGCGTTCGACGTCGCATGTTCCCCGTGAGTGACGGTGGGCCAGCCAGTGTTCAGCGGCGAAGGGGGACGCTACAGGCGCGGTTGCGGACCCGCAAGGCGCGGGCGCGACGGGGCCGCAGCGCTCGCTCGCCCCGCCCCGTTTGGGTGCACGGCGTCATGCCGACACGGATAGAAGGTCGTTTGCGGGCGAGGTACGCGGGCGGGCCCGAGTGCTTGCAATAACCTAACTGCTAGGTTAGCATGACTACATGCCCACGGTGCTGCGGGTCGATGGATTCCAAGTGCGAATCTTCCCAAACGACCACCCGCCCGCTCACGTTCACGTCTACAAAGCCGGCACGTCTGTCGTGATCGAACTGGCCGCCGCGACCCCACGACCGGCCGTTCGCGAGGTCGCTGGTATGCCGAGCGCGGACGTTGTGAAGGCATTCTTGATTGTTGAAGACCACAGCGCGTTCCTGCTGGAGAAATGGGAGGAGATCCATGGCTAGGCATCGGACGGCGGAGGCAGGCATCCTTGCACAGATCCCAGCCGCGCGAGCGCGTGAGGCGAGGGCGCGCCGTGCTGGGATGCGGGCGAAGTCGGCTCGGTACGACGCGTCATCGGGGCGCTTCTTCCTCGAACTGACGAATGGGTGCGCGTTCATGTTCCCGGCACATATGGTGGCCGGGTTGCGGCACGCCACGGCTGAACAGCGGGCGGTGGTCGAGGTACTGCCGGGTGGCTCGGGTCTCGCCTGGGATCTGATCGATGTTGACGTGAGCATCCCCGGGTTACTCATGTCATCTTTCGGGCGCTCCCAGGCCGCTACCGAGTTAGCGCGTATCGCGGGATCTACGACAAGCGACGCGAAGGCGCGATCCTCGCGCGCGAACGGCGCGAAAGGCGGTCGCCCGCGCAAAGCGGCGGGCAAATAACCGCAGTGTCACCGCTGTTTTTATCAGGCTCGGGAGGCGCTCCCGTGTAGCTCGCCCCTCGCTTGCTGTACGATCTGTGCGGCGGCTCGCAGCGCCAGAGCAGCCATGCCCAGCGCGACCACTACGTCGGGCCAGCCACGCCCTGTCGCGAAGACGCCGCTCGCCGCCGCGACAACCACCATGTTTCCCAACGCGTCGTTTCGCGTGCAGAGCCAAACCGAACGCATGTTGCTGTCGCCGGTGCGATAGCGAAACAGGAGTACGGCTACGGTCAGATTGGCGAGGAGCGCGATGGCGCCCACGATACCCATGACGTGCGCATCCGGCACGCCACCGGCCAGCGCGATAGTTGCTGCCCGCCAGATCACCCACACTCCAAACACTCCCATCGAGAGTCCTTTTACCATCGCCGCGCGAGCCCGTGCATGG
>JANLVM010000836.1:0-2860 GCA_031364015.1 Gemmatimonadaceae bacterium | reverse complement strand
TAGGTCCGTGAGGACGTGGTCGTCGTCGAACGAGATTCGGTGCCCGGCGTGGTGTGCCGCCGCCGTCCCGCCCACGAGCACCGCGTCGGGTACTATCTGCTGTAGGCGGGCCGCCGCCGCCAGTACATCGTGGAACTTTGCGTTCATGGGATTCTCTTTAGTCACTAGTGATAATAATCAATGTCGTGCCGCGCTGCTGGTCAAGGGAATCCCGGAGCGCCGTCGCCGGGCACACCAAACACCGAACGCCCCAGCCAATCGGCTGGGGCGTTCGGTCATTGGCAATCATCATCCCCGCGTATTCCCCAACCGGCAATCGTCATTGGCCCTGCGCTACGCCACCTGGGTCGACGCACTTTCCGCCACCGCCACCCGATCGCGGCCATTCTGCTTCGCCTTGTAGAGCGCCTTGTCGGCCCGCGCCTTCCACTGTTCAGCGTCTTCCAGCGGCTCGAGTTGCGCCACACCGACCGACGCGCCAATGCTGAACTCCATCGCGGCATGGGGCGTCGGCAACTGCGACAGCGTATCACCCAACCGCCGCGCGAGCGTTTGCGCCATCTTCCAATCGGTGTTCTGCAGGATGGCCGCGAACTCGTCGCCGCCGTACCGACAGAGCACGTCGGATTGACGCAAGAATACTTTCGTCAACGCGCGGACCAGCGTGGCAATGGCCGTATCGCCCGCCTGATGACCATACATGTCATTGACGAGCTTGAGCTTGTCCATGTCGATCATGAGCAGCACCACCGGCTGCCTGGAGAGCGAGAACAGTTGCACCGCGCGGTCGATCATCTTGTCGAACAGCTTGCGATTGCCGATCCCGGTGAGCGCATCGGTAGTACTCTCCTTGCGCGCTTCCTCCAGCTGCTTGCCGAGCTTGTCGAGTTTCATGGCCAGCGTGGTATACTGATCGGCCTGCTCGTCACGACGGCTCTGCAGCGCCCCTTCAATGGCCAGCACGGCTCCCAGTACATCTTGCTTGATGGACCCCGGCTGCAGACGCTTCAGCGCATTGCGCGCCTTGTCCATTTGGTCGTTCGTGGTCACGTCGGTCTTCTGATCGACCTTGACCGCGTTGTGCACCGTCTCTACGCACGCCCACAGCGCGTCGCGTAGCTCGTTGATGGACCCGACCACGTGTCGATGCTCTTCGCGACGCTGCTCCGTCACCGCGCGAATCACACCACCCCAGTCCCGTTCGGCGACCCCGACAGACGCGGTCTGATTCGACTCGTCGAGCCCAGCGCCAAGCGTGGCGTGCCGCTGCCACCTGGTGAGCTCACGGGCGCTTTCTTCCCCTGAGCGGTCCGGCAGGTCGATGGGATAGCGCGCGAGTGCGGTGAGCACACTTCCCAACGCGTCGATAACCATCCCGATACTGTCGTCGCTACTGGACGAGGATGCGCGGTGCGGGGCGGGGCTTGGCGCGCCCGCGCCGCCGTGAATAACATTGAGCTTGGGCGAGCCGTTCGCGTCGCCCGAACTGCTTCGGTCGGACAAGGGACGTGACTCGGAAGCACTTTTCTTGAAAAACATGGCGAAGGGAGAAGGTGTATTTGGACTATCGGCAGTTCCTCCCACCGAGTTGAGCGCCGCTGCCCACACGGTGACGCCCCCGTCATCCTCCCGCTCACACCGTCGTCAAAACTCGTCCACTTCGAGCGCCATGATAGGCGCGGACCCTGACTGGATGGCGGCCAGAAGGGTGGCCGCTTCGGGCAGCAGGCGCGCCATGTAGAAGTGACCGGTTTTCACTTTCGCGCCAAGAAATTTCGCGTCGCCGGAACCGGCCGCCAGCTTTGCCTTGGACACGGTAACCATTCGCAGCCACTGCCAGCCGACCGCCACGTATCCCATGAGATGCAGGTACTCGGTCGCCGCCGCACCCGCCTCATCCGGATTCGCGAACCCGCGTTCCGCGAGCGTCATGGTCGCCTTCTGCAACTGATACAAGGACGCCGCTAACGGCTTGGCGAACTCCTCCATCGTCGCGTCGCTGGAGGCCGCGTCGATGTCGGCCTTGACCAGTTCAAAGAATCGACGCACCAAGCGCCCACCTTCCATCGGCAGTTTGCGCCCCACCAGATCGAGCGCCTGCACGGCGTTGGTGCCCTCGTAGATCTGCCCGATGCGCGCATCGCGCACGTACTGCTCGATACCGTACTCCCTGATGTATCCGTGACCACCGAGCGTCTGCAACGCGATGTTCGTATTGTCAAACCCCTTGTCCGTCAGGAATGCCTTGATCACCGGAGTCATCAGCGCCACGATGTCTGCCGCGTCCTGGCGCACCGTCGGATCGGGGTGGCGGTGTTCGAGATCAATGCGAATGCCGATCCAGTACGCGAGAGACCGCATCCCCTCGTTGAAGGCCTTCATACGAAGCAGTCCCTTCCGCACATCAGGATGTACGATGATCGGATCGGCCGGACCCGATACATTCTTCGGTCCCGTGAGCGACCGGCCTTGCAGACGATCCTTCGCATACGCCAGCGCATTCTGGTACGCGACCTCGGCCAATCCCAACCCCTGCAGCCCCACCGCCAGTCGCGCACCGTTCATCATCACGAACATGGCGCGCATGCCTTTGTGCGGTTCACCCACCATCCAGCCGGTGGCGTTCTCAAAGTTCAGCACACACGTCGCTGACGCCTTGATCCCCATCTTGTGCTCGATCGCGCCGCAGGTAACGCCGTTGCGCGTACCCGGTCGCCCTTCCTCGGTTGGCAAAAACTTTGGCACCAGGAACATCGAGATGCCTTTCGTGCCGCTTGGTGCGTCGGGCAATTTCGCCAGCACGAGATGCAGAATGTTCTCGGTCAGGTCGTGCTCGCCCGCCGAAATAAAGATCTTTGAT
>JANLVM010000826.1:0-2197 GCA_031364015.1 Gemmatimonadaceae bacterium | reverse complement strand
GAGATAGAGCTGCTCTTCGAGTCGCCCTTCCCGGGCAATCACATCAAGCAGTGGCAGAATCTCGATGGTGACCGCCTCCTCGCCGGCCTGAAACAGCGAAGCGAGACGCAAGAGTAAATAGCGATCACCCACGATCAGGGTCGCCCAATCGCGCTGGTCTTGCGAAAAATCAATGTCGGCCGGGTTCCAGATGCCGTACCGTTTGGCCTTGTCCCACAGCTTCATGGGGAACAGGTCATAGCGCAGACCTACCGGACTGGTACTCTGCAACTCACGGCGAGGCACTTCGGTGGCGAATGACTCGCCAGGCGAATCGGCCGCCTTCGTGTCGCGCGGGGTCGCGAGAACCGTTGTCACGACCGACTGCGCGACGCGCACCAACGCGGTGGCCGCCTGCACGTGTGGAAGCAGCCCGGCCATCGAGCCGCGCGTGAGGGAGAGCTTGCCGCGCAGTATGGCCATGGTGGGCGCCATATCACCGTCGAGGACGGTCAACCAAACGGCCAACGGTCCGCTGATCACAAACGTGGCGCTGGCGAGATCATCTGCGGTCGCCACGCGCGCCGCGCGGCAGGTGCCGCGCCAGAGATCGAGATAGACCGCAGACGTGTTGGGCATGCCACGCAACGCATCGGCCTGCGCTTCGAACACGATCACGTCCTCCCACTGCGCGCCGGCCCGACGATACGCCTCACTCTGATTGATCGCCGCGCCCCAGGCTTCGGCCCACGCGCTCGAAAACAATTTCGACATGTTCGCAATGTATGTGCGGGGAATATCTTTCGAAGACTCTCGCTGGGTCTGAACGACCACAGGGCCGCCAGATTGCTCCGGCGGCCCTGCGTGTTGTCGCGAGAGGGCTTCTTAGGCGTTGCTTAAGCGCGAACCTTCGTGACGTTCTCTGCGGCGGGACCCTTCTGGCCCTGCACGATGTCGAATTCGACGCGCTCACCTTCGGCTAACGTGCGAAACCCGCCACCTTGAATCGCCGAGTGGTGCACGAAGCAATCCTTCGATCCGTCGTCGGGCGTGATGAAACCGAAACCCTTCGCGTCGTTGAACCACTTCACCTTGCCGGTCGTACGCATGGCACTGCTCCATTGCTGTGTGTTCGGAGTCCGGCCCTGCCGTACGCACCGAGCACTCGTTATTTCGCGGACTCAACCCCCGCGCGGGATGCCGGAAAGCTTCGACTCCGGCACTACACTCTGGCCGCAAAGGCTGCCTACGAAAAAAGGACCCGCGTGTCGCCAGGTCCCCGAAGTCGCCCGCTGTTGCGTATCCCGCGCCGTAGGGCGCGCCCTGCTTGTTAAAGTGCTCCGATACGGTAGTATCGCCCTGTCAAGCTGTCAACAGGCAGTTTTCGGGTGTTTGGGCTCGGACGACCCTCCAGCCGTGGCGCCGGCAACCTCTCGTCGTCCGTCTCATGAGGGACGTCGCCTGCACCGCGTTTGCACCGTGTTTTGGAGGAGCCGATATGACGAAACTGCTCGTCACCTGCTGCACGTTTGTCCTGAGCTCGCTCGGATGGTATGCGGGAGAGCGATTTGGCATCTTCACCGCCTTCGTGTGCGCGGTGGTGGGGACGGGCGTCGGCGTGTACATGGGAAAGCAACTCGCCGATCGCTGGGGCATGTAAGCCCGCAGTATCCTCACGGGCACGGTGGCTGGACGTTCGACTCGTGGCGGCCCACCTTCCCCGACATGAGTTCTCCCAGCCTGTTTCGAATCGTGACCGCATGTCTCGCGGCGTTGAGTGCCATCGGGCCCGCGTCGTGCATAAGCGCCCAACCTCCGGCGCCGCGGCTCATGCGCGCCGGCGACGTCGACACCATCCCGCTACGGCGCACGTCGTCGCGCGTGGCCTACGGAGCCGACTCGCTGCAATTCGGCGAGCTGCGACTGCCAAGCGGTCGTGGCCCATTTCCAGTGGCGATCATCCTGCACGGAGGCTGTTGGCTGTCGCGCTACGCGACAGTGCGCAGTACGGCCCCGTTGGCCGAAGCACTCGCCGACCGCGGCGTCGCCACCTGGAATGTGGAGTATCGTCGGTACGATCATCCGGGAGGCGGATGGCCCGGCACCTTTCGCGATGTGGCCGACGGTGCCGACTTCGTGCGCGTCCTGGCGAAACAGTACCCACTCGACACCACCCGTATCGTTGCCGCTGGACATTCGGCGGGTGGACATCTGGCGC
>JANLVM010000783.1:0-5685 GCA_031364015.1 Gemmatimonadaceae bacterium | reverse complement strand
CCGTGAGTATCTGCCGCAACCACGGACGGGCCGCGACGTACTGTGCCTTCTCCAGCAAATACGTGCGAATACCGCCGCTCGTGTCGCCGAACCATTCGGTGATATCCAGAACACTCATCGTCGACGACGCGCGCAACGGAGGCGGCAGCGGGTCGCGCCCGATGTGCATCACCGGGAGATCGCGCTCCGGGCGCGTCAGCTGCTCAATAAACGAACGGGTTTCCGACATGCAGGAAAACTATCGTGGCCGACCCCCGAAGAGGTCGGCCACGAGTTCACAAATCCGTTGCGCCGGCGAATGGCAACGGCATGTGACTAGCGCATGGAGAGCACCGCAACCGTGGCGTCAGCAGGAGCGTCCACCACGAACGTCACGCGGCGATTGAGCTCCGCACCCGGTTCGTCACCCTTCGCGCCGGACTTTACGAGGCGCGTTTTGCCATAGCCCACGGTCTTGAGGAGCGTACCATCGAGACCTTTCACCACCAGGTAGTCGCGCACCGCGTCGGCACGTTCCCGTGACAAGCGGAGGTTGTACTGCGCGCTCCCGGCGGGATCGGCGAAGCCCTCAATCGTGATCGTCGCGCCCGGATAGTGCTTGGCCGCAACCTGGGCGAAGCGCTCCAACGCCGCATGATCCAGTGTACGCACGGCCGCGTCGTCAAAACCGAAGTGCACCGGCATGGCGAACTTCACCTGTCCTTCCACGGCGGAGATGCGCGCGCCGAACTCGTTCTTGAGACCAACAAGGTCATTGCGCAGCGCGGCCAGATCGGCCTTGACGCCGTCAATGTCGCCGCGAAGCGCGCTGTCACCAGTGACGCGCTCGCCACGCTCCTGAGAAATCGACGTGGTCATCGACGTGTTCAACGCGACGCGCTGATCTTCGAGACCGCGACGCACGTAACCCTTCGTGGCGCAGGCGCCGAGCGTGCTCGATACCAGCACCGCAGACAGTACATAACCAATGGAGCGCATAAGATCCTCTCGAAAATGAGTGAGTGGGAGACCGGCGGCGCTGTTCTTCAGCCGTGACGCCAGTCTACGGGAGTAACCTCACTCAACGCACTCCGAACGGGAGTGACGACGATCACATCTCAACACGACCTGTGCGCCGTACGTCACCACTTGATGCGCATCACCAACGAAGCGATGTCAGCGGTACAGAGAGTGTCAGCGCGCTATCGTGGCGCTTTTGCCAGCCATTCACCACCGTCAATCACGAAGATGGCGCCGGTGATCCAGTCGCCCGCAGGTGACGCCAGAAACGCCACCATGTTGGCGATGTCGTCGGGACGTCCCCATCGGCCAAGTGGAATGCCTTGTTCCGCGTACTCCGCCATGTGTCGCTCGGTCGCCGCGAACACGTCGGGCACGCCGCTGTCGGCCGGTGGCGTGAACGCTTTGCGCACGCCTTCGGTTGGGATCGGTCCCGGCGCGATGGCATTGACCCGAATGCGTTGCGGCGCCCACTCGACGGCCAGCGTGCGCGTGAGCGCGTCGACGCCGGCTTTGGCGGCAGTCGCATGCGCCATGAGTGGCCACCCCCGATAGTGCAGCGTCATGCTCGTACTGACAATGCGACCACCGCCTTGCTTCGCCATGTGCGGGTACACCGCTTGCGAGCAGTAGAAGGTGCCGAAGAGATCGATCTCGAGTACGCTGCGCCACGCATTCGGTGACAGGGTCGCACTGGGCGCATAAAAGTTTCCGGCAGCATTATTCACGAGGAGATCGATGCGACCGTACTGCGCCACGATGTCGTTGACGGTTGCCGTCACCCGCTCCGGATCGCGGACATCGAGCGGCATCGCTGATGCGGAGCCGCCAGCGGTCGCGATATCGGCCACCGCTTTCTCAAGTCGGTCTGGCTTGCGACTGGCGATTACGACGTGCGCCCCTAGTGCGGCAAGCAACTGCGAGATTCCAAAACCGATCCCCGTTCCACCGCCAGTGACGAGGGCGACCTGGCCGTCAAGCAAGCCGGGGCGGAATACAGAAGTAGAGGGAACGGTCATCAGGCACTCCGGAAAGAGGTGACTTGAGTATCATTTGAGCAGGTCGTCGAGCGCCAGTTGGTCCTGCAGACAGAAGCTTCGACGATGATGTGGCGTGAGACCGTGCACCGCGAGCGCCTCCCGGTGTTGAGGCGTGCCGTAGCCCGCGTTCCGCTCCCATGCGTAGCCGTCGTAGCGTGCGGCCAGACGATGCATCAGCCGGTCGCGCGTCACCTTGGCGACAATCGATGCACAGGCGATCGCGTAGCACTTGGCGTCGCCCTTGACGACGGCGGTGTGTCGATGGCCGAGGGTGCGTATCGGATTGCCGTCGACCAGAATGTGGTCGGGCGACTGCCCAAGTCCCCGCGCCACCCGTGCCAACGCGCGCTGCATGGCCAGCACGGTGGCGTGATAAATGTTGAGCTGGTCGACTTCGCGAACCGATGCCGCCCCCAACACCACCACGACGGCTCGTTCCCGAATACGAATCGCCAACCGTTCGCGCGTGGCCGCGTTCAACTGCTTGGAGTCGTTGACACCGCCAATGGCCCGTTGGTCGGGCGGCATGACGATCGCGCACGCGACAACGGGGCCCGCCAGGGGGCCCCGTCCGACTTCGTCGACTCCAACAATGAGCGGCCCAAACTCTGCGCGTACTCGGCGCTCGATCGGGCTCCAACGCGTCACCGCACACTCCCGTGGCGCGCGTCGCGTCGCATCACTCCCGTTGTTACTTGTTGGGCGAAACGCGTGTGACTTTGCGTTCCTTGATGCGCGCCGCCTTACCGACCACGTCACGCAAGTAGTACAACTTGGCGCGGCGCACCGCGCCACGACGCACCACCACAATGTCGGCGATCATGGGGCTGTGGAGCGGAAAAATACGCTCGACCCCAACGCCGTTGGAGATCTTGCGGACGGTAAAGCTCTCACTGACGCCACCACCACGACGGGCGATGCATACCCCTTCGAACGCCTGAATGCGTTCTTTATCGCCTTCCTTGACGCGGACGTTGACGCGCACGGTGTCACCCGGGCGGAAGGGCGGAATATTGGTTTTCAGCCATTCCTTCTGCGTTTCGATAAACGGATGCATATGTCGCTCCGGGGCCGATTCGACAGCCCGGTGTTGGGTGCTACAGATCCGGCAGATCCGGCTGATCCGGTACGAGTCCGGGCCGATGCCGTCGCGAGAGGCCATGTCGCAGGGACAGGGGCGAAGTCCCCAGTCCGGAACCGATATGGCATCGCCACTGAGGAATAGGGGCGAACCGCCCAAACTTCAGGAAGCCAAGCAGAATTCCCCGATATTCTGGTGGAGCTTGTAAGAATAGCGAACGTAGTGGCCGCTCCGCCAGTGGGCTATGTTCCCCGCAAGTCGCGTCCCTCCTCCGACCAGGCCGCGAGATGCCGCTCACACCCTGCACCCATGAGCATGTCCCACGCCGCTCCTCTCGATGCTCCGCCCGCTCCGCTTCCGTATCCCGCGACGCGGAAAACCGATCAGGTAGACTGGCTTCACGGAACGTCCGTCGCGGATCCCTTCCGGTGGCTTGAAGACGATACCTCAGACGAGACCCGAGCGTGGGTTGTGGCGCAGAATGCCGTCACCTTCGGATATCTGGACCAGATACCCTCCCGGGACGCGCTTCGGTCGCGCCTGACCGAATTGGTGAACTACCCACGTATCTCGGCACCCGACGTCAAGCACCACTGGCGGCTGTTTACCAGGAACGAAGGGCTACAGAACCAGGCGGTGTTTTTCCTGCAAGATGGGGAAACGGGTGAGCCTCGGGTGTTGCTCGACCCCAACGCGATGTCGACCGATGGAACGACCCGCGTGGCCAGCCTCACCTTCGACGGTCGCGGCACCCGAATTGCCTACATGGTGAGCGCGTCCGGGTCAGACTGGCAACAAATCCGCGTGATCGACCTCGCGACCGGAGAACACCTTCCCGATCAGATCGACTGGGTGAAGGTCTCGTCCATCGCCTGGTTCGGAGACGGATTCTTCTACAGCCGATATCCGGCACCCGAGAATCAGGACGCGGCGTACTCGACGATGAACGACGACCATCAGGTGTTCTTTCACACCGTCGGTACGCCGCAGACCGCCGACCGGCTGGTCTATCGCGATCACGTGAACGCACAGCGCTTTCATCAGCTGGTCACCACCGAAGATGAATGCATCGCCGTGTTGTACGTCAGTGATCGCGGCAAAGGCAAAGATGGCACCGCATTCTCTGTGAGGGCTTTGGGTCAGGCCGACGACGCGTTCCGCCCGCTTTGGACGGAGTTCGACGACGAGATGCACGTGCTCGACCACGTCGACAATACGTTGCTGGTGCATACGAATCGCCACGCGCCGAATCGGCGCGTGATCCGCATGGATCTGACCGCCCCCGACGAATCGCACTGGACGACGGTCATCGCCGAGCGTGCCGAGCCGCTCGACTCGGTGACCACCGCAGGCGATCGGATCTTCTGTGTGTATCTTCAGGATGCGACGACACGCGTGTCCGTCCATGCGCGCGACGGAACCTTCGAGCGCGAGATCGCCCTCCCCGGTATGGGCACTGCGGCAGGCTTCACTGGCGCGCGCGATGCGACAGCGGTGTACTACACCTTTACCGCGTTCACCGCCCCAGCGACGGTGTACCGCTACGATATCGCGACCGGTCAGAGCCGCGTGTTTCATGAGGTCGCGCTCCCATTCGATCTGTCCCAGTTCGAGACGCGCCAGGTGTTCGTGGCCAGCAGGGACGGCACACGCGTACCGGCATTCATCGTGGCCAGGCAAGGACTGGTACTCGACGGCAACAATCCGACGCTGCTGTATGGGTACGGCGGATTTAACGTCTCGCTGCCACCAAGTTTCAGCGCATTGCGTGTCGCCTTTCTCGAGCAAGGCGGTGTGTACGTGCAGGCCAACCTGCGCGGTGGCGGCGAATACGGCGAAGACTGGCATCGCGCCGGCATGAAAGCGCACAAACAGAATGTGTTCGATGATGGTATTGCCGTGGCCGAATGGCTCATCGCCCACGGCTACACGTGTTCCGAGCGACTGGCGATCCAAGGCGGCTCGAACGGCGGACTGCTGGTTGGCGCCATCATGACACAGCGCCCCGAACTGGCGCGAGTGGCATTGCCATCCGTCGGGGTGTTGGACATGCTCCGATTCCACCAGTTCACGATTGGCTGGAACTGGATTGCCGACTACGGCTCGAGCGATACGCCCGACGGATTCCGTTCGCTCTTCGCGTACTCACCGCTGCACAACCTTCGCGACGGCGTCGACTATCCGGCGACGCTCATCACCACCGGTGATCACGACGATCGCGTGGTGCCGGCGCACTCGTTCAAGTTCGCCGCGCGACTCCAGGAAGCGCACCAGGGCGCCTCACCCGTGCTCATTCGCATTGAAACGCAGTCGGGGCACGGCAGTTCGTCGCTCACCAAGAACATCGCCGAAACGGCCGATGTGTATGCTTTCCTGTTTCAAAACCTCGGTATCACGCCGACGTTTGGTCAGGATTCTGACAACGCTACCTTGCGCAACAGCACAATCTGTCCGGCGTGATACACGCCGTGCTCGACCACGCCGCGGAGCATCGTGGCGCGCGTATAGTCTTGACCAACCACCAGCGCATCGAGCGACTCGGTCGGTAGTAGCTGCACCGCGTTC
>JANLVM010000736.1:0-7838 GCA_031364015.1 Gemmatimonadaceae bacterium | reverse complement strand
GTGGAAGCACGCCTTCGGCTTTCGCATCACGACGCCCGATCGCACGATCGTTATCAGTGGCGACGCACGCAGCAACCCCGCCATCGCGCGGGAGTGCAAGGGCTGCGACGTGCTCATTCACGAGGTGTACTCCGACTCCGGTTTTCGCACCATTCCGGCCGCGCGACAGCCGTATCACGCGCAGGCGCATACGTCGGCCACGCAACTCGGCGCCATAGCAACAGCCGCGCGACCGGGTGTGTTAGTGCTCTTTCATCAGCTGTTCTTTGGCGCGACCGACGAGATGCTGCTTGGCGAAGTGCGTTCGAAGTTCACCGGACGTGTCGTATCGGCGAAAGATCTTCAGCGATTCTAGTCAAGCCTACGGGATCGTGAGCTGAAGCGTCGTGGTGGCCACTGGAATTCCGCTGCCGGTGCCGCGAATGGTGATCGTCACCGTCCCTTGGGTGGCGACGGCACTCGCGGTGAGCGTGAGCGTGGACAACGTGCCCGTGGTGGGATTCCCCACGAACACAGCGGCGGAACACGTGGTCATAGTCCCGCACTGAACAGAGCACGATGCCGCCTGGTTTCAGCACCGAGAAGAATTCTCGGAACGCCGCCAGCAGATCTGCGTCCAGCAGAAGGTGCGGCAGTGAGTTGTCGAAAGAGAGCACGACCTCAAAGACACCCACAACGGAGGCCGCGACATGCTGACTTCCCAGTCTGGAAAGATCAGTTCATAGTAACGCGCGATGTCGTCGTAGAACTGCGGCGTCTGCACCGGGCTATACGTCGGAGTCGGGCTGCCCAGCGCCCCGCGTTCCGCTGTCGGAGGGGTCTGGTGTCGGTTTCGTGATGCGGTATACCACACTCTCCTGATCACGCATCACACGTGACCCCACCAGAACCGCACCGATGCGTTCCACGGCCCGCTGCGATCGGAGATTTTGAGGCCCGATCACGAAGATCACGTGGTCGACGAACTGGAACGCATGATGGAGCATCAGTTCCTTCATCTCGCCATTGTAGCGCCCACCCCAATGCGACCGCGCGAGGAACGACCAGCCAATCTCGATCTCGCGCCCCGACTCGTTGTAGCCGAAATAGCGCGACGATCCGATGACGCGTCCATTCTGTACATCGATCGCGACCAACGCAGATTGCGAATCAAGGGCCACGCGAAAGAACTCGCGAAAGACGTCCTCCTGATACCGATCGCTCGCTGGGTGTTGCGCCCAGATCAATGAATCCGACGCGACCGCGTACAGCGCAGACCAGTCGCTGGCGCGCAGCGGTCGCAGTGCGACAAGGGTGCTGCGGAGCGTGGGCTGGAGATCAAAGGGCATCGCGTCTCCATCCGCGCATTGCGTCCGACACACTATCCTTGGTCACGGCAGCTGGGTGAGCCAGGAGCTACAAAGAACGGCTCGTCTGCAGGAGCAGGCGATCGTGGCGAAAGAAACTTATTCATACAGCTTCCAGCGTTCGGAGTGTGAGTTCGAGAATCAGCATCCAATAAACGCGTCCGGCGAGCCCATCGCGCAAGAGGCCGTACTCCCTGTGTCTGTTCACCCTCCCTTCGAGTGAACCGAGACCGCGCACCTGCGGCGTCACCTCGGAATGCCTTTCGCGTGCGCATTCACAATAAGGAAAATCATCAGCTGACGTCGGTCATCGCGCTGCCGACTCCTCGCGCTGCGCCTCCAGGACGCGTGCCAACAGCTCCTCCGATACCTGATAGCCGGCCTTCTCCAGATAACGGAGCACCGACGCGGGTGCGAGTTCACGAAACGACATCGCGAGATTGGCATAGTCGCGCATATGCTGCAGCGCGAGCTCGCGCACTTCACCGTCATCATCAAGCACCATCGCCGACGTGTGCAGCATGCCATACCCCACTTCGGCCAGTCTGAACGCGGCGTTGTCATCGCGAATGTCCTTCGGAAGTTTCTCGCGCCGCACGAGATCAACGGCGGCCGCGCCGAGTCCGGCAACCTTGCTCACCACTTTCTTCACGCCCCCAACCACCGCACTCCGACCGCCAATCCCGCGCGACTCGGCCACAAGTCCGAGGCGGGTCATGTGCGACGCGATCATGGCATGCGCGTGCTGCATCGCGGCAGCAAACTCAGGCTCTTCATCGTCCAGGTCATTCATTTGCGCCGAGATCGCCTTCTCGATATGCGCTTCGAGCGCGAGCATGTCTGTGATATAGCTGTTGAGCAGGTCGGCGGGAGACGTTTTCATGGTGAACACCTCAATGGAATTGGCAAGAATTGACTATCGGGACGAATCCTGCTGCGGCATTCGCCTGCCCTTCTACCCGGGAGTCAGACAATTGATCGCAGCGCGTGCCCATAGCAGCAAACTCGTCAGTACAGTTAGGTATACTTAACGCCTGTGCGTTCGGCGCGAGCCGATCCTCTCTTCAACGTCCATGACAGCTCGCCAAGGCATAGAGATATCGCTGCTCGTAGCTGAAGGCCTATCGCTCGAGCTGAGTCCGGAGACGCGCGGCGCCTTGGCGCGTCGGCAGGATGTGGGGGACATAGCCGACCGCTTGCGGACCATCGGTGCCGTGCTGGGTATTTCGTATCTGCTGACCGTGCTCGACGAGACCGGCCTGCGTGACGCGGTACGCGCGTCGACCGCGCCGCTCGTGTTGGTGGGTGAATCCCCGGACGTCGTCGTGCTCGGGCTCGGACGTCGTCGTCGCTCAACCGACGCGGTGCGGGTGACAGCAGACGGGCAGGTGATCCCGCTGCCTGGCGACGCGACGGCCATCGAGAGGGCGGTGGTCGCCATCGTCGGAACGTCGCCGCGGGCGCTGTCGCCGCTGTCGTTGTCACCGCCAAGCGACCCGCTGCGCACGACGCTCGAGATGATGGTCGAGACACGCTCGATGCCTCGCAGCGCGGCACCGCTCAAGGAGCGGAACGTGTTCGTCCGCGTGGCGCAGCTTTTGGCACGTGACAAACGCGACATCATCATCCTGTTCATTTTCGCCGCGCTGGCGGGTCTCTTCGCGCTGACGCTGCCGTTATCAGTCGGCGCCATTGTGCAGCTGGTGCAAGGCGGTCTGGTCTTGCAGCCGGTGGTGATCCTGATTGGCTATGTGGTGGTCGGCACATTGGCGAGCGGTGGACTGCAGATCCTGCAACTGCGCGTGGTGGAGCGTATTCAGCAGCGCGTGTTCGCCCGACTCGCGCTCGAGTTCACCTTTCGGATCCCGCGAATTCGATATGAGACCGCGATGCAGGAGGATCTGCCGGAAACAATGAATCGATTCTTTGAGGCGGTCACCATTCAAAAGAGCCTCTCGAAGTTCCTGCTGGACACCTCGACGGCCATGCTGACCGTACTGGCGGGACTGATCTTGCTGACCTTCTACCACCCCTACTTCACGTTCTTCGGGGTGCTGTTGCTCCTCGTACTGGGCGGGATCTTGTGGTTTTCGGGGCCTCGTGGGTTGGAAACGAGCTTCATGGAGTCGACGTACAAGTATCGGGCCGTGCATTGGCTTGAAGAGCAAGCGCGTGCGTTCCACGCGTTCAAATTTGCGGGCCGATCTGCGCTGGGCATTCAGCGTATGGACGAAATCCTTTCCGGCTATCTCACGTATCGTGGGAAGCACTTCAACGTGCTGATGCAGCAGACCGTCGCCATCGTGCTCTTCCGCACCATCATCATCGGTGGATTTTTGGTGCTGGGCACCCAACTGGTCATCGATCGACAGATTTCGCTGGGACAGTTCGTGGCGTCCGAGCTGATCATTGTGACGGTGCTTACGGGGGTGGAAAAGCTGATTTTGAGCATGAGCACGATCTACGATATTCTGACCTCCGCCGAGAAGGTCGGCTATGTGTCGGACCTGCCGCTTGACGACGTGGGTGGAAGCACGTTGCCGGTGGGCCACTCCGGGATGTCGCTCGAACTGCGCGGCGTGTCGTACCGCTATCATCCTGGCGCACGCAACGTCTTGTGTGACCTGACCACTCGGGTAGAGGCGGGTGAACGCATCGCCATCACGGGCTACGAAGGCGCGGGGCGCACGACGTTGCTCAAACTCATGTCCGGATTGCTGGGAGACTTTGACGGCACGCTCTTGTTTGATGGTCACCCCATGCGAACGCTCGATCGGAGTGTCCTGCGCGAGCAGGTCGGCCAGTATCTCTCGACAACCAACTTGTTTGACGGCACGATCATGGAGAATGTCGCCGTTGGCCGTTTGGGTATCGACGCCCCAGCCGTTCGTCGCGCGATCGCCGACGTGGGACTGACGCGCGAGATCGAGGAGATGCCGAACGGACTGGACAGCCAGATCACCCATGGCGGGCGTCGCTTGTCGCACAATACCGCAATCAAGTTGCTGTTCGCGCAAGCCATCGCGGGATCGCCCCGCCTGCTCGTGGTAGACGACCTGTTCCAGAATCTGCGGGGTGATGATCGGCGCCGACTGATCGATCTTCTGGTCGACCGGACGCGTTCCACAACGGTCATTGCCGCGTCGCACGATCCGGCGCTGCTGTCGAGGATGGATCGCGTGATTGTGTTTGAGCAAGGGGCGATACAAGCGCAAGGCGCGTTTGATACACTGTTGGAGGATCCGTACATCCGCTCCTTGATCGACGCCGACGCACGCGCGTTCTTCGCACCAGACGAGCCCCGATATGCCGAAGAGTGAGACCGTGCAACGCCTCGATCAGCTCCCACTGCATACGGCCAGACTGCTGCAGGAAGAAACATCCTATCGGACCGTCTGGCTCTGGCTGGGCGGCATTGGTCTCACGCTGCTGTTAGTGCTCTTTCTCCCCTGGCAGCAAAACGTGCAGGGGAACGGGACGGTGTCGGCGCTCTCTCCACAGGATCGCCCGCAAACCCTGCCGTCGCGCATCGATGGGCGCATCGAGCGATGGTTGGTGCCGGAAGGCGCTTTTGTGAAAGCGGGCACGCCGATCGTTGAGATCAGCGAGATCAAGGACGAGTACATGGATCCGCAGGTCGTGGTGCGGACAACCGAACAGCTGAATGCCACGGCACAGGCCAACCGCGACAAAGGCGGCAAGGTGGACGCCTATGCACAGCAGATTGAAGCGCTGGAGCGCTCGCTGGACTTCAAGCGTCAGCAGACCCGAAACAGAATCGTGCAATACACCGCAGCAGTTGAGCAGGCCGTCCTGGACGACACGCTGGCGCGCGATCAGTACACTCGGCGTGAGCAGCTCTACTCGTCCCCGTTGGGATTGACGTCGCTGAATGACCTGCAAGCCTCGCGAATAAAGGCGCAAACGACGTCCGCGAAGCTGGTCGAGAAGCGCTACGAGCTTGCCAACGTCCAGATTGAGCTCAGCGGCATCGAGGCGGAGTTTCGCGAAAAAATCGAGAAGGCGCGGGGCGAGCGACTCGCCACGATGGCCGACATTCAGGAAGGGATCGGTGAGGTCAGCAAGTTGCGCAACAAGGTTGCCTCACTGAATGTTCGCCGCGGCTACTACCAGATCACATCGCCGCAAGATGGCTATGTGGTCAAGGCGATCAAGCAAGGCGTGGGGGAGCTGGTGAAGCCCGGCGATCCGATCGTGACCGTGCAGCCGCTAACGAGGCGCCGCGCGGTCGAGATTTTTGTGCGTCCAATGGATGTCCCGTTGCTAACGATCGGCCGCAAAGTCCGACTGGTCTTCGATGGCTGGCCGGCGCTCCAGTTCTCGGGATGGCCCAGTGTATCGGTGGGCACCTTCGGCGGCGCGATCGCGGTCATCGACCAAGTGGCGAGTGTTGATGGCAAGTTTCGCGTCCTGGTCACACCCGACTCGACCGACGAAGCGTGGCCTGAGCAGCTGCGGCTTGGGTCCGGTGTGCACGCGTGGGCCGCACTGAATAACGTGCGGGTCTGGTTTGAGCTCTGGCGCCAACTCAATGGCTTCCCGCCCAGCATCGATCTCAAGGACGCTGGTGGCCGTGCCAGCACGTCGAGCGGAGCATCGTCGAGCGGAGCGTCGAAGTAATGCTGGACCTTCGCGCCACGGCGACCGTCACGCGCACCGCCGTGGCCGCCGCGCTGATCCTGGTGCCGCTGCCACGCGTGCACGCGCAAGAGGCGATCACGTTCGCGCGTTTCTCGGCACAAGTCGAAGCCAACCATCCTGAGGCGCTGCAGGCGGGGCTGGTTCGCGCGCAGGCGCGGAGCGCTATGCAGGAAGCATGGGGCGCGTTCGATCCCAGGTTTGCCCTCTCTGTGGGCCAGAAAGTTTACGGGAACGACCCGTACTACACGTATGTGGACGCGGCTATCAAGGTGCCGACCCCCCTCGGCGCAGACGTCATGCTGGGGTTCGAACGCGCTGCGGGAACACGCATCAGTGCGGATCGGCGCACGCCACAACCGGGATTGCTTTCGTTGGGCGTATCCTTGCCGCTTGGACAGCGCATCATCACCGACGAGCGACGCACCGCGCTGTCAGTGGCTCGCGCGCAACGGCAAATCGGCGACGCGGAGCAACAGGGCTTGTTGAATACCCTGCTGCTCACTGCGGCGAACGCATATGGGAACTGGTATGCCGCGTTCCAGCGTGCGACCATCGCGGACGAGGGTGTGCGGCTGGCCACGTTTCGGTTTGACGCGGTGGTACTGCGGGTGCGCAATGGAGAGAGTGCTCCGATCGACACGCTGGAGGCATCGCTCGAAGTACAGCGCCGATCGGTCACGTTTGCTGAGGCCGACAACGAGTTGCGCGCCGCACGATTGATTGCCGAGGCGTTCTTGTGGGACGCACGCGGCGCGCCGGTGGCGTTGCCGGGAGGCGCGCGTCCGGTGCTCGATGGCCTGGAGCGCACGCCGATTGACACCCTGCGCCTCTCGGCGTGGATCGAGTCGGCGTCTACCCGCCACCCGGATATACGGAAGGCCGACGCCAAACTGCAGGCGGCGCACGCCACGCGTCTCCTGGCCCGCCAGGCCATGATCCCGTTCGCCGAAGCGACTGTCGCGTCGCTCGGCGAACGGGATCAGTTCGGCGCATTGGGGTCCAGCGACCGATGGCGCGAGAACTACAAGGCTGGCCTCGAGGTGTCGTCGTCGCTCCTGTTATTGAAAGAGCGCGGCACCGCATCACGCACCGCGCAGCAAGTGGACTTCGCCAGATTGGATCGCGATCAGATTCGTCGCGAGCTGGCTTACCGCGCACGCATCGCGCTGAATGATGTGGTCCTGCTGGAGCGCGTGCTGGTCACGCAACGCGCCAATGTACGGGCGGCGACGCAGTTGCGCGATGCAGAGCAGGCCCGATTCATCGGCGGTGAAAGCACGCTGTTGGTCGTCAACTTGCGCGAGCGGCTTTTGCTTGACGAGTCGGTGAAACTCGCGACGGTCGAGGGGAAGCTCCCGGCGGCGCGCGCGGCGCTGGTGGTTGCCATCGGTGACTCGGCGCTGATTCCGTAAGTCGCACGGCCGACGCCAGAGACAACTATGTGGCTGGCTTCAAATCCGCGAGGAATTCCGACCCCGGCGCCACCGCAGTCACCAGCAAGTGATCTCTGGCCCTCGTGCACGCCACATACAGCAGATACCGCTCAGTGTTGTAGACATCCTCGAGATCCGACTCGTCGGTGACCGACTCAATCCGCTCCTGCAATGGCAGCACGTCCTCGTCGCACGCCGCGACCACCACGACGCGAAACTCCATACCCTTGGCCAGGTGCATCGGCATCAGCACCACCTTTCCCGGTTCCGCATCGACGCCCGGTGAAGGTGTCGTATAGGCGAGGCCCGCCGCAGTAAGCGCGCCTTGGGCACGGGCGACCTCATGTCGCGAGCGCACGAACATTCCAATCTCACCCGGATGCACGCCCTCGGCGAT
>JANLVM010000733.1:0-3703 GCA_031364015.1 Gemmatimonadaceae bacterium | reverse complement strand
GCAAGCGGTTCACCGGGGCTGATGTCCCGTGACACCGCGTGTCGACACATGAGGTCAAACGCGCGCTCGCAAATGCCAATCCACCGCATGCAGTGATGAATGCGGCCCGGACCCAGACGCTCCTGCGCCAACGCGAAACCGGCGCCTTGCGGACCGAGCAGGTAGCTCACCGGCACGCGCACTTCGTCGAACCGCACTTCCGCGTGGCTCGACCAGCCGCCGCCGACCTCGCCCATCACCGAGATGTTTCGCACCAGCGTGTAGCCTCGCGCTGGGAGTGGGACCAGCAACTGACTGGCACGCTGATGCGGTGCGGTCGCGTCTGGATCGGTGACGGCCATGACGACCGCAAACGACGCGCCATCGGCACTCGACGTGAACCACTTGTGCCCTGTAATGACGAACTCGTCGCCGTCGCGCCCAGCACGGGTCGACATCACTGTCGGGTTTGAGCCTGCGTGCTCGGGTTCGGTCATGGCAAAGCAACTGCGCGTTTCTCCCCGCGCCAACGGTGCCAGAAACTGCGACTGCTGCGCGTCGGTGCCAAACTGCAACAACAATTCCATGTTGCCCACGTCGGGCGCCTGGCAATTGCACACATAGTGACCGTACGGCGTCCAGCCCAACACTTCAGACAAGCGCGCGTACGCGTCGAGCGGCAGATCGACGCCACCGAAGTGCTCGGGCAAGAATGGCGCCCACAGGCCGAGTGCCCTCGCCTGCTCACGGAGCGCTGAAAGTATTGGTTCCGCGTCGTGCCACGATGCATGCAACAGCTCCGCCTCGCGCGGGACGAGTTCGTTGCGTACGAAGGCGCGCGCGGTTGCCAGCAGAAGCTCGAGTTCTTTCGGCGACACCACGGTGGCGTAACTCATGCAAGATATCCTCCATCAACCATATACACGCTACCAGTGCAGTACGCCGACGCGTCCGATGCCAGAAACAGGGCAAGCCCCGACACATCGCCAGGCACGCCAATCCGACGAATCGGTTGATGGCCGAGGACCTCATGCGAGATATGCGGGTCTTGCCAGAGCGCCTGACTGAACTTTGTCTTGATGAGACCGGGACAGATGACATTGGCGCGAATGCCATCGGCACCCCACTCCTGGGCCATCACCTTCGTAAGCGATATCAGCGCCGCCTTGCTGACACTGTAGAGTCCCAGACCCGGTTCCGGCGAGATGCCTCCGATGCTGGCGATGTTCACGATCGAGCCGCCTCCGCGCTGCGCCATGATCGTATGCGCGGTGCGGCACAGCTCCAGCGGACCCTTCACGTTGACGCTGAAGATCTTGTCGAAGGCATCGTCGCCGGCATTGTGTAAGGGGCCAAATACGGGATTCGTGGCGGCATTGTTAACGATGATGTCGATGCCGTCGAAGTGCTCGACCGTCCGCGCCGCCAGCGCGTGCGCGTCGGTAGCCTTTCCCATGTGCGCGACAATGCCGATGACATCATGACCCTCGGCGGTCAGCGCCTTGACCGTGGCGTCAACATGTTCGGATCTGCGGCTGGAAACGACTACTTTCGCGCCGGCTCGCGCCAAGGTGGTCGCGATCGCCAACCCGATCCCGCGCGTGCCGCCGGTGACGATGGCGACCTTACCCTCAAGACGCAATTTCGCGAGCGCATCGATGTTGGGCGGAACGGGCGTATCATGAAGTGGCACAGTCAGTCCTGGTGAGAGAAAGCAGCGCACAACAACATGCAGGACAGTCCGGGTGTTCGGCTACCGGTCCAGGCGAGTCACCCGTCCGATTGGCGGCAACGTGATTCGTCCGTTCATCGCCTCAAGATGTCGCATCACGAGATCGGCCGTTCGCGGTGAGCCAGTCGGATTGCCCTCAAGCGTCGCGCAGGCGGTCGCCGCCTCGGGAACGCGGTATCGGTCGCCGCCCCGACAGGCTGGGTACGTCACGAACGTCATTCGGACGGTATCGGTCGCCTGCAGGGTTCGTCCGTCGGCTCGGCGCAGGTCACCTACCACGCGCTTCCCATCTGGCAACCTGCCGTCGAAGGTGAACTGCACTCCGCTGACTTGGGGATACGGGCCACCCCCGAGTCCCGTGCGACCGATACCCACCTCAAGCAACGCGCGAAGTCGCTCACCCGTGATCGGGAACGTGACCGCACGCGTCTCGTCGGCGAACAAGAAGATTCCTTCAATCATGTGCCTGGTGATTGGCCCGGCCGCCATCACATCATCGAAACGCAGCGCGCCGGCATTGATCATCGCTACGTCGGCACCAGTGCCCATTCGCATGGCATCGGTGATGAGGTTGCCGAATGGGCTCTCGCGCTTCGAGATCGAGTCGATGGCGTTGATGGGTTCGGAGGCAATCCCCAACACGCGGTCTTGGCCTATGCGGCGGGTGAGCGTGTCGCGCCAGCTCGCGACCACGGCCGCCGTTCGCGGCTCGTCTGGCATGCCGGGACCGATCCCGATGACGGTATCGCGTACAACCCACCCCGTTGTTGCGCGCGTAAACGTCACCAGCGCGGCGGTACGTGAATTCGAGACCGCTTTGATGAGCAACCGACCATCGCGCACGACGCGACGGCCATCGTGATCGTGGCCGCCCAGAATAGCCGTAATGCGAGGCTCCGTCTCAAGCGTCCGCACATCTTCGAACATGAATCGGTGGGTGAGCGCTACAACCAACTCCGCTCCGGCCGCCGTCACCGTATCCACCAGTGCCGTGGTGGCGGTGTCGGCGTTCCGACAGCGCACGTAGGCCGGGTAGTCGACCACCACGGTCGTGCCAATAATCCCGACCTTGACGCCACCTACACGCAGCGTGTCCCAGCCGCGCACGGCATTGAAGGGCACATGGCTCGACTCCCCGCAGTTGCCGGAGAGCCAACGGAATCGTGACTCCGCAATCCGGGCCACCAAATTTGCTCGCGAGCCGTCGAACTCATGATTGCCCAGCGTCGCGTAGTCGAGCCGGGCCGCATTGAACGCATCAACCATCTGCGCGCCTCCATACCACTTTCCCAGAATGCTGGGCGATAGTACGTCGCCAGCCAGCACGAAGATCACGGGCGTACCCGTCGCCCGTTCAATCGAATCCCGAATCGCGGCGACACGCGCCAATCCCCCGCGACCGTCGCGCATGGTGTCGGTGACATACACGTCGTTCACCAGCAGCATGCGAATGACCGGTGACGGAGCACCCGGTACCGCGCCTGGTGACGCCACGGTGCGGCCTCGTCCGCAGGCGAGCGCGACAGACGTCGCCGCGAATACCAGCACCGTGCGCCACGTCATGCGCGCGGATCGCGGACGACGCCGGTGAACAGGATCGTGCCCGCGAATCGCTCGCGAATGAAGAACACGAACGGCCGGTCGACGCGGAACGTGGGTGGCAACGACGTCGGCACGACACCAACCACGGTGACGGCCGCAGCGCGGCTGCCCCGCTCATTGACCTCGAGCGTCACGCCGTGCTGTACGAACCCCAGTTTCGCGCCCGTGCCAAAGAAGCGCGGGAACTCGGCCTGATTGGTGAATGCGCGCGGCATGCCCAGCGTCTTGAGCGTCGATGAGAGTTCAACCGACCCGCGCACCGTGAATCGTGGCAGGTACACGTGGGCCCGCTCACCGACGTCGGTGAGTTCGCTCGTCAGCGTCGCCAGCGCTGCGGAATCCAGGGTCGACACGTACGAGTTCAACGTGCCGACTGTTGGCACGATGACG
>JANLVM010000726.1:0-2712 GCA_031364015.1 Gemmatimonadaceae bacterium | reverse complement strand
GCCCGCGGCCTACGCACGCAACGGCGTGACACCCGACGATTTGATCGACTTTACGCCCGCGCTCAAGGAAGCCGGCGCCGCTGTCGCTTCACGATTCAAGCTGGGACCGATCTTTACGCCACCAGTGCTCAGCAAAGCCGACGGACCACTGGCCACGTTGTCGAACGGTCCAACAAACGGTGGTACCAACTGGCCGGGTGGCTCGTACGACCCCGAAACGCACATGCTGTACGTGTCGGCCACCAACGCGTCTCCGTCGCCGCTTGGGCTAATCGTACCGGCGAAGACCGTGTCCGACATGCACTACGTTCGCGGATTTGCGCCGCAGCCCGCAGGCGGCGGTCGCGGTGGCTTCACGGTACAAGGACTGCCGTTGCTCAAGCCACCGTACGGCACCATAACAGCCATCAATCTCGATCGCGGTGAGATTGTGTGGCAGGTGCCGCATGGCGAGACACCTGATGTTGTCCGCAATCATGAGGCGCTCAAAGGACTCAGCATTCCGCGCACGGGGCAAGCGGGCAGCATCGGCACGCTCGTGACGAAGACGCTCGTCATCGCGGGAGATCCCGAAGTCACCACCGTCGCACCCCGTCCGCGCGGCGCGATGCTGCGCGCATACGATAAGGCGACCGGCAAGGAAGTCGGTGGTGTGCTGCTTCCTGCGCCGCAGAGTGGATCGCCGATGACGTATACGGCGAACGGACGTCAGTACATCGTGGTCGCGGTGAGTGGTGGTCCCTACTCAGGCGAATACATCGCCTTTCGTCTGCCCAGCACGAACACGCGTTGAACGGTGCGCCAAGCATGAGCAACCAGCGAAGAGCGGCAGTTGGTCGCACACTGACACTGTTACTCGCCTTGATGGTCATCCCGGCGTGGGCCAGCAGTACGCGAACGAGCAACTCGCGTGTGTCACCGAGTGCGCGCGACCGCTCCACGTGGGACAGCGTGTTCACCGTCGAGCAAGCCGAGCGCGGACAAACCGCTTATAACACGACCTGCGCGCGGTGCCATCGGGAAACATTGGCGGGAGGCGACGAGGCCCCCGCGCTCACTGGTACGGCATTCTCCAGCAGCTGGAACGGGTTGACGCTGGACGAGTTGCACGAGCGTGTCCGGACGACCATGCCCTCGGACACGCCCGGTGTCTACGCTCGACAGCAGGTCACCGATGTTATTGCCTACATGCTGCGCTTTAACGGCTTTCCGGCAGGATTGGTGGAGCTCACGCACGCCAACGAGGCGCTCAAAGGCATTCGGTACGTCGCCACGAAGCCATAGCGCCGCCGGAAGGCGAGGTTCGCTCGCAGAACGGCTATTGCAAGTTGGTCTCGTTGCGCCGCATGAAACGCCGAACCAGCCAGATCACCACCGCGACCGGCAGCACAATGAACACGAGCACTTTCAATGCGAAAATCGTAAACAGGCCCACGCCCACCAGCACGAGCACGGGTATGCCAAGGATCGCCATCGAGAGCAGCGGTCGCAGGGCTAACAGGCGAAAGAGCGAGGCGAGCACAGTAGACTCCAGAAAAGGGTGACCATTCCCCTACGGTTCCGATAGGTCGCCAGGTTTCGACGTGGCGTCAGCTGTTCGAAAGAGAACAAGATGATGACCGTCGTGCTGGATATCCCGTTCAAAGCGCATGCCGACCTTCGTCATAACGCGTTGGGAACGGAGATTCTGAGGCGCGGTGATTGCCACCACCCTGGTAAACCCCAGCGTATCTCGAGCCCGTTCGAGACACGCCGCAGCGACTTCGGCGGCCAATCCGAGGCCCCAGTACGCTGGGTACAAGCTATAGCCCACCTCGACTTCATCAATGCCGTCGAGATCGAGATGACGCAGTAACACACGGCCCGCCATCTCGCCTTGGGCTCGGTGTCGAAGCATCCAGACTCCGAACCCGTGTTCCTTCCAGTGTTCCAGATTCCGTTCCATGTACAGTGCGCTCTGCGATTCAGTTCTGACGCCGCCAAGCAGGGCCATCTGCTCGGCATCCTGATGCATGCGATGTATTTCAGCGGCGTGCTCAGAGCGGAGTCGTTCGGCCGACATTCGCAACGTGACGAAGAAGTCTGGAAACACGATCAATACGCGGCAACGGGGCTAGTCGGCCTGCTCGCTGCGCCCGGGATTCTGCATCCCGTCAAGTACGGTGTCGACCAACCGGTCGATGTACGCATTGGTCATTGGGGCGTACGGAATGAGGAGCCGATAGTACAGGGCGCCGTACAGCGCATCGACGGCTACGTCCGCGTCGAGCCCTCGGCGCAGCTCACCGGAGCTGATTCCGCGTCGGATGATCTCACGCGCCAGCGCGCGACGCGGTTGCACCCACCGCGTCCAGAACGCGTCGGCGAGCTCTGCCTCCGTCTGCGCCCGTCCAAGCAACAGCCCCAGCACCTTGCCGGGGCGCCCGCGAAAGGCGGCCGCGAGATGCCGCAGCGAATCTGCCAGGCTTTCGCGGGCAGAGCCGCGAAACTCGATCGGCGCAAGACGTGTGACGTCTGCCAGGAACGCCTCCATGAGGAGCGCCCAGACATTCGGCCACCGCCGGTAGATGGTCGTTTTGGCGATGCCGGCACGGGCCGCCACCGCTTCCACACTCAGGCCCTCGAAGCCGACCTGCTCGACGATCTCGAGCGCGGTATGACGCAGCAACATCGTGGCGGCCGTGTCTCTCGGGCGACCACGCGCTGGCGCTG
>JANLVM010000666.1:0-1599 GCA_031364015.1 Gemmatimonadaceae bacterium | reverse complement strand
GTTCCTGAGCAACGGTGTGTTCAAGGTGCGCTTCCGATACACGGCGCTCCTCAGCTCCGAGGAGGTCACCTACTCCGTGTTCTTCGACCAACTGAAGATGGAGGTGCTGGGCCAGTAGGCCGTCGGGCGGTTGGCGGTGCGGAAGAGACCTGCACTGCCAACAGCTAACTGACGCAATCGGCGATCCCAGGCCCAAACTGGCTCGAATCACACCCGGTGATGCCCAGGCTGAAGCCTGGGTCCACGAGAAGGCCGGCGGGCCTTCAACGCTCCACGCGATTGCGCAGGAAGGCGGCCCGTTCGCGGGCGGCTGCTTCGGCGTCGGAGTTGCCGCGGACCTCGAGCATGGTGAGCCACCGGTCCACCTCGCGTGGGCTCTCGGGGAACCCTTGGATCTCCGCGCTCGAAGCCCAGCGGACCCAAGCGAGCACCCTCAAGGCGTCGGCGAGCCCAATCGAGCGCGACGCGACCGCGAAGTCAACGGCCTGCCGCGCGCGCTCCTCGAGGATGCCTCTCCCGATCTCGGCTCGGGCGTCTCGCTCCTCGCGCAGGAGATACTCACAAGCGCCCACAAACTCCACACGAGTGCCCGTCGAGATCGAGACCTGCACAAACGCTCCAACGGCACGGCTGGCCTCACCGAACAGCCCGCGGGCGGCGAGACCTCGGGACGAGAGCGCCTTGAGCACAGACGGAAGCCTCTTCCCTTGTGCCAGCCCAATGAGGTGGAGCATCGCGGACAGCCGGCGGCCTTCACCCGCGTTGAACGGACTGGCCGACAGGAACCCGAACTCTGGCGTCCACGCAAAATCCAAGTTGCTGCCCAGGTTTTCGAGTACCCCTCGGACGCGCGCGTCGGCGACCTCGATGGACCACCCCGCCGAGAGGCACTGCACCCGAAGGTGGTCCTCCTCGTTGACCATCACACAACGCGAGCGCTCTTCATCAAGCAGCAGCGCCCGCCCAGGCTCGTTCCAATGGAAGTCGTGCGAGGCGAGGCGGCTGCCAACCAAGTAGTCGCGCTCCGCCTGAGTCACCCGACGTTGCACGGAGAACGCGTCTTCCCCGCCCTGAGCCGCGGAAACCACTTTCTCGAGCACAACCCGCAACTCCTCGTCCGAGGCATGGTGCGGGAACCGATGGCCCCGCAGATTGCGCATCACGCGCGCCCTGGAACTGAGCACGACGTCGCCTTGCGGAGCATCCGAGGACAGCCAAGCGGGAGGCGGCATGGCGCGCAGCACCATCTCCCGCCAAGACTCGCTCGAACTCGTCGCGCCGCGCACAGGGAATTGTGGCACTTGCGCTTCGCGAGGGATCGGGGATCGGGTGTTGGGGATCAGGGATATGGGGATGAGAGAAACCGTCATCCCGACTCCCGATCCCCAACTTCCGTTTCCCGTTTCCCCCGCTCCCCGTTCCCCGATCACCGAATATTAAAATACTTCGCTGCGGGATGGTGCACCACGATGGCGGAGGTGGACTGCTCGGGCATCATCATGAACTCTTCGCTCAGCTCCACTCCGATCGTGCTCGGATCCAGCAGTTCGAAGAGCTGCGTCTGATCTTCGAGGTTGGGACACGCGGGATACCCGAACG
>JANLVM010000661.1:0-2242 GCA_031364015.1 Gemmatimonadaceae bacterium | reverse complement strand
CTGGCGTGTCGGCGAACGTCATTCGGAGCATGGCGCGCGAGTTCTGTGGCGCGCGTCGGGCCGTGGCCTACGGTCGCGTCGGCGTCTCGATGCAGGAGTTCGGCGCGTTGTCGTGCTGGCTGATTTCTGTTTTGAATGTCGTTACCGGTCGCCTGGACAGCGAAGGGGGTTCGATGTTCACCAATCCGGCGGTCGACCTTGTTGCGGGGAGTGGGTTGTACAGCGGTGGGCGATTCGGTCGCTGGCACTCACGAGTCCGCGGACTACCAGAATTCGGCGGCGAGTTACCGGTGGCCGCACTGGCGGAGGAGATAGAGACCGCTGGCGACGGGCAGGTGAGGGCGCTGGTGACGCATGCGGGGAATCCGGTGTTGTCAACGCCAAACGGATCACGACTGGATCGCGCGTTGACCGGACTCGAGTTCATGGTGTCGTTCGATTTCTATGTGAACGAAACCACTCGACACGCCAACGTGATCTTGCCGCCCGCGTTCGCGATGGAGCGCGATCACTACGACACGGTGTTTCATCTCCTGGCGATTCGCAACACCGCAAAGTTTTCGTCCGCCGTATTCGCGCCGGCCGATGGTGCCAGGCAGGATTGGGAGATCCTGTCGGCTATTACGTCGCGATTGCGACGCGGGACGCCCGAGGCGATCGCGAAAGCCCGCGCGGGCGATGCGCAACGCGCGGCACTTGGACCGCGCGGTCTGTTGAACATCGGCCTGCGCGCCGGTCCGTACGGCAAGGGCAGCAGCTACCCAAATGACGGGCTGTCGCTGGCCGCACTCGAGGCCGCACCACACGGCGTCGATCTCGGTGCGCTCGCGCCATGCCTGCCCGAACGACTGCGCACCGCGCCCAAACGCATTGCGTTGGCGCCCGACATGATGGTGTCCGACGTGTCGCGCCTCGAACACGCGTGGAGTGAAGCGGACACGGCGCCCGCAGGCACCCTTTCATTGATTGGCCGTCGCGACCTGCGCTCCAACAACTCGTGGATGCACAACAGTGAGCGATTGGCGCGTGGCAAGCGCCGCTGCACGCTCCTCATGCATTCGGGCGATGCGGTGGCGCGTGGATTCACCGATGGGGCAATGGTGTCGGTGGTCTCACGCGTTGGCGCCGTGGTGGTCGAACTGGAAACGTCCGACGACATCATGCCCGGCGTGGTGAGCCTGCCGCATGGGTGGGGCCATGACCGTCCGGGCGTCCAGCTTCGTGTGGCGCGTGCACACGGTGGCGCTAGCATCAACGACCTCACTGACGATCAGCGAGTGGATGTGTTGTCGGGGAACGCGGCGTTCAGTGGAACGCACGTGATCGTGACCGCAACCAACTGACTATCACGGATGGCAGACCTTACGCCCGGCACCGTCTTCGGCGGTTACCGCATCGAACGCCTGCTGGGACGGGGCGGCATGGGGGCGGTGTATGCCGCCGAGCAGTTGGACGATGGGCGCCAGGTCGCGGTGAAGGTGCTCACATCGGGGATCGGTAGCGCGGAAGATCGCGAACGCTTCTTGCGCGAAGGCCGCACGGCGGCGGCGATCAACCATCCGAACACGGTCTACGTGTACCGCACGGAAGAGATCGACGGGCTCCCAATCATCGCGATGGAACTCGTGGATGGCGGCACGCTCGAAGAAAAGGTGGCGCGCGTGGGGCCGCTCCCAATCGACGAGGCGATCCGCGACACCTTGCAGATCATCGACGGCCTCGAGGCCGCGCAACGGCACGGCATTCTGCACCGTGACATCAAGCCAGCCAACTGCTTCGTGGGGCCAGGCGGTGAAGTGAAGGTGGGCGACTTTGGATTGTCGCGTCCGGTTGATCAGGTCGATCACGCACGCCTCACGCAGACGGGGTTGTTCCTCGGCACGCCGGTGTTTTCGTCGCCCGAGCAGCTGATGGGGGAAACGCTGGACTTGCGGTCGGATATGTATGCCGTGGGCGCCACGCTGTACTTCCTGCTGTCGGGCAAGTTGCCGTTCAACGCCGACAACGCGGTGCGGCTCATCGCCGTGGTGATGAGTGGCACGCCGACGCCGCTGGTGCAGCAGCGCGCTGATGTCTCGGAGGCGCTCAACGCAACGGTGATGCGGTGTCTCACGCGCAAGCGCGACGAACGGTTTGCGGACTACGGAGCGCTGCGTGTGGCGCTGGAGGCGTGCCTGCCCCAGGAAGCGGTGCCGGCGCCGTTGGTCCGACGCTTCGCGGCGCAGGTCATCGATGCCTGGAT
>JANLVM010000601.1:0-1892 GCA_031364015.1 Gemmatimonadaceae bacterium | reverse complement strand
CGTTCGAGGTGTCCGTGATTTCCGGAGACAACGTGTCTGGCATTCGCGGTTGGCTGACCGAGCACGGCTTTGAAGTCCCTCCCCAGGCCGTTCCGGTGATGGAGGCTTACTCGAAGGAGAAATGGGTTTTCCTCGCCGCGGAGGTGCGCAAAGATTGGACAGGCACGGGCCCGCCGCACCCCTTGAAGGCTGTGTTTCCCACCACCGAGGCCGTGTATCCCATGCGCCTCACCGGTATCCAGACGGGCCCGCTGAAACTGGAACTGCTCATCGTGTCCGACCGCACGGCAGCTGTTCCAGGCATGGCTGTTTGGAGTTCGGCCGGACGCGATCTTCTCGTTCCCGTGAAACTCGACAAGGCTGACAAGGAGCTGTACGAGGGCTGGGAGTCCGGCCTCTACGGGATGTCCAAGGGTCGCCAGTTTTGGACCTACCTCCGAGGCGAGTTCCAACCCTCTCAGATGCGAGAGGACTTCAAAGTGACATGGTCGCCTCGCAAAGAGTACCAACGCGAGGTGTGGGAGATCGCCGCGGCCCGGGCGCAGGCGGTCAAGCGCGGATTGGACTTCGTGCCGTGGCTGGCGACGTTTCTTGGTTTGGTGCTGACCCTGATGCCCAAGCCATCGGAGCGCGCCTACTTCATCGCTCTGGCGATCACATTGTTAGGTTGCCTAACGATCGGGTCGGTTTGGTACTCCGGCGTCGAGAAGGTGGAGGCTGCCGAGGTCCGACGGGACTTCGAATTCTAGTCGGGGAGCCCCAAGAGAGAGATTCGGTGTCAGCCCGTACGCTTCATCTGGAGCGGGTTTGCTGCCCCTTGCCTTGGGTGCTCCTGCTGATGACCGCGCTGCGGGGTTGACCACGCCAGATCCCTCGGCTGCGCTCGGGATGACGAAGACGCTTGGCGAGCAACGGTGCGCATGCGGGCACGACGGTGTCCTAGACCGGGGACTCGGCTCGAATCGAAAGGCCGTTCCTAAAGCATGATCACGGAGCGGATCACGTTGCCGGTTTCCATCTCGTGGAAGGCGTCCTCGACGTCTTCCAGCGCGATGGTGCGGGTGACCATGGAATCCAACTCCAGGTCGCCCTTGAGATAGAGGTCGGCAAGTAGGGGGAAGTCGTGTGAGGGAAGGGCGTCGCCGCAGTGGCACACGTGCAGGGCGGCCTTGTTCCAGTACACGCCGACGGAGAAGTCGCCCAGGTTGAGGTTGAGCGCGTCGTCCTCGGCGGGGAAGCCGATGGTGGTGGCGGTGCCGCCGTAGGCGAGCATCTTCACGCACTGCTCGGTGCACGCCGGGATGCCCGTGGCCTCGAACGCGAACTCCACGCCCCCGTCCCAACCGTCGGCGGTGAGTTTGCGCACTTCAGCCACAGCGTCGCACTTCGACGCGTCCACGACGTGCGTGGCGCCGAAGTCGAGCGCCCATTGGAGCTTGACTGGGTTCACATCCACGCCGATGATCTGCTTGGCGTTCTGGAGCCTCGCACCCTGGATCACGCTGAGGCCCACGCCGCCGCAGCCCACCACGGCCACACGCGAACCTGCGAACACGGGGGTCGTGTTCATCGCGGCGCCCACGCCAGTGACCACCCCGCATGCGAGGAGGCACGCCTTGTCGAGCGGCATCTCGGCGGGCATCTTGATGGCGGCCTTCGAGTGCACGACGGTGTGCGTTGCGAACGTGCCGCAGCGCAGGACTTGGGAGCATACGGCGCCGTCGCTCTTGCGCGTGATGCGGGGCTGGGCCCGAAGCGCGGCGTAGCAATGGCGGGGATCGCCTCGAAGGCAAGCGGGGCACTTGTCGCATGGCGCACGGTACGCGAGCACCACGGGATCGCCCGGTTGGAGATTGGTCACTCCTTCGCCAACCTTGTCGACGTATCCCGCG
>JANLVM010000589.1:0-2225 GCA_031364015.1 Gemmatimonadaceae bacterium | reverse complement strand
GGCCATCATTCCTTCCAACTCGTTACGCTGGTCGCACCGGAATCCCTCGCCTGGCTCGCGGCAAGACTCGCGCCACCGCAACGAAACCAGACCATCGCCAACACGTCCGCGTCTGGCGTCGAAAGGCTTAACCGTGCCGTGACCATCATGGAACCGGGCCCAAAGCCGGTGTCTGTCACGGTGACGCCATGAATCCCCCGCCCGCCATCAAGCCGGCCCCCAAGCCTGCCCGAAGCCGAGGATCGAGCCCAGGACCCGAGCACACGGAGGAGCCCGTTCCGTGCATAACGGTGGCCTCGGGAGGCCGGGTGCTTGTTGCCAGTGACCTGCACCTCGGCGCGGTGGCCAACGCCACCACAGAGGCTGCGTCCACGGAACTGGCCCGCCGCCTCGAACGTTGGAACGGGCCGGGCGCGGTGGTGTTGGCCGGGGACACCTTCGAGCTGTGGGCCGAACCGAACAACACCCCGGCCAAGGCGCTGCGCTCCCACCCCCGCTTCACCAACGCCGTCGCCCGCTTCGCCGCCGGCGAGGAACACAGCGTGGTCGTGCTGGCCGGCAACCACGACGGTGCACTGGGTTGGGACCCCGAACTCGCCGCCGAAGTGAACACCACACTCGGCGCTGCGGTCTATCACGCGTTGGACATAGAGATAACGACGGGTGCCGCGGTCGAGCGACTGCGAGTCGAGCACGGCCATCAACTCGACCCGCACAACGCATTCCGCGACCCGTCGAAACCTGGTGACCGGCCGCTGGGCCAGCACGTCGTCACCGACATCCTGCCCGGTATCCGGTCCAGCGGCGGCGGCGGATGGTTGAACGATGTCGGCGCGCTCGTCAACCCCGACCGCTTCCCGCACTTTGTAGCCTCGCGCCTGCTCTACCGCCGAATGGCCCGTCACCTGTGGTGGCTGGCCGCGCCCATCGCCGCCGTGGCGCTGCTACGAGTCGCATTGCATCTGCTCTCGCTGGTCAACAGCGGCGGAACGGCTGGCACTTCACTGTCGCGGTTGGCGACCGCGGCGCCCTACCTCGCGGTCGCGGTGATCGCGGATGTCGTGCTGGTGGCAATCGGGCTGGCCATCGCGGCCAGACGGGCCGTGAACGCCTTGGGTTCGATCACGGTGGCGGACAAGGCGGGCCACGCTGCGGGTGACGGGGACGCCGATTTGAACGCTGCGGCACGGCGGCGGGCCGTGCGACTCCACGCAGAGGGCTATCGGGGGTATGTGACTGGGCACACCCACCAGGCCGAACTCGTTGATCTTGCCGGCGGGTTCTACGCCAACAGCGGCTGCAACTCCGCGGTACTCGTGGAACGTCCCGCTCGCGCCGGGCTGCCTCCTATATTCCGCCCGGCCCGGCAATCCGGCTGGATTGAGCTCGAAGCCGGTGCTGGCCTCCACGCCGAAGTTTGGCTCGGACGTTGCTTCACCGAGCCGATCAGCCTGCTCGAACGCCTTGCCGCCAAGCGCGCCGTCTCGCCACCCTCCCAACCGGCGATAGCGGCCAGCCTCGCCAAGCACAGCAACTGGCCCGAACGCTCGAGACCCGACAACGGCCGTCGGGCCCGACGCTTCGCCGCCGCTACGATCAGTAACGCCGGCATGCTCAACATCGCCTCAGCGCTGACGCCGCCGCTGCGGGAACGCTTCAGCGAACTGCTTCGCGTCTTTTCCCCAGCGGCGCCCGAGACGGCATCCTTCGCCACTGCAGCCTTCGGGATCGGCCTCTTGCTCCTCGCTGGCGGGGTGCGCCGCGGTCACCAACGCGCCTGGCGTATCTCGCTCGGGGTGCTCGCGGCTTCGGCCGCCGCCCACGTGTTCAAGGGCCTCGACGTGGAGGAGGCGCTGCTCTCCATCGGCGTGGCCGGCTACCTGGTGGCCAATCGCAGCGCCTTCCGGGCCGGCACCCACCCCGACTCGTCCCGCCGGGCCGTTCGCATCCTCGCCGCCGCCGGGGCCGTTGCCGTGCTCTCCTCGATCATCGTGTCCGCGGTGTTCCACGTCGGATTCGTGGCGGTTGGGACCGGGTTCGCGGGCCGGGTGCTCGGTCTGCACACCGCCATACTGCCGGGCCGGCTCGGGGCGCTGTCCGCGGCGATATCCGCCACGGGACTCAGCGCGTTGGCTGGCTCGTTGTGGCTGGCCATGCGCCCCCGCGCCGCGGCTGCGGTGGACAGCGAGGGAGACGCCCGGGCATGGACGCTCGTGCAACGCCAC
>JANLVM010000584.1:0-2835 GCA_031364015.1 Gemmatimonadaceae bacterium | reverse complement strand
CCTCAGCGCCGACGACAAGAACCAAATGCGTTCATACGTTCTCGCGGTGCACGAGCGCTTCGCGGACTTCCGTGACAGCAAGGAGACCATGGCATTCGCTGGACTCGCGGTGTTTCTTGGCGCCGTATCGACCGCCCTTGTCTCGCGCGACTGGCCGCCCGTGTTTGCGCAGGGCCGACCCTGGCTGGTAATCCTCGCCTTTGCAGTCCTCTGGCTTCTTGTTGCTGTCTATCTTCGCTATCAGCTCCGGAATCGCCGATGGGCTGCATTGCGAGTGGCGGGTTGTGACTGGCTGTTGGCAGAGTGGCTGCCAGAGTCCCCCCAAGCCATGGCAAAAGCGAAGTCGACGCCAGCTCGACCCCCAACACCGTCATCCTTTGTCCTGGCTCTAGACGTCCTATGGCCCCTGCGCCGGGCAGTGGTGGCAATTGACCCGAAACTCGAGGTCTACCCAACGGAAATCGAAGAGTCCTGGCTTCGAGCTGGTGAGCGCAGCACCGCCGCTTTGTCGCTCGAGTACATTATTCACGCCACCGGTTGGATTGGATTCGTTGCGGTCGGCCTTCGCACGTGGCTTGCTGCCTAACAAATGCGTGCAGCAGATGGGCGGAATATGGAAGCGGCTTCGCCGCGTTGGTTGTAAGCCGCCCGCAGCAGAACGCCAGGCGTTAGGCGTCGATCGCCTGATAATGCGACCGAACCGTAAGCCTCACTCACCGATGACCGTCCGTCTACGTTCGCTAACGTTCAGCGGTTGTTTGGTGGGAGCATTCCTCGCTGCCCTCTCCGCGCGCGCCCAAGGCCGGCAACGCCCGGCTCAAACACCAGGTGATGTCACTTCGAGAGCGCACCTGGTCTGGAAACCGCGCGGTGACGCTGCCCTAGGGCCGGTCTCTGCCGATGCCCGCTATCTCCCGTTTCTTTCGGGAAATGATCTCGCTGGGAATGGTTTACCGGTCACCTGGGATGAATGCCCGACGTTCGGCGTGTCGCTTGACACGCGGCTCCTGCGCGGCGGATTGCCGCAGGCGCTGCTCGCCACTGCGAAGGCGCCCGCCTTCTACCGGGAATGGTTGGATTCATTTTTCGCGCGCGATGTCCAGCGGCTCTTCGGACTCCGCGACATGAATCGCTTCAACGCGCTCTTTGAGTACGTGCTGAGACAAAGTGGAGGCCAGTTCGAAGTCAATCGCACCGCCTCTGCGCTCGGCATTTCCCGGCCGACGGTGGAAAGCCACATGCAGGCTCTCGCGACCACGCATGCGATCACGATGCGGCGGCCATTTCACGGGGGTGGGCAGAAAGAGATCATTCGACAACCCAAGGTGTGCGGATTTGACACCGGATTCGTGAGCTTTGCGCGAGGATGGGACATGTTGCGCTCAGAAGATTGCGGCATTTTGTGGGAGCATCTGGTCCTCGAGCATTTGCAGGCCCATTTCCCCGACGACGCCGTGCGCTATTGGCGAGACATCACCGGCAACGAGGTGGATTTCGTTCGTACGTCTTCGCGAGACAACGTGGACGCGATCGAATGCAAGTGGAATCCCACCTCGTTCAGCGGCGGCGCGCTCAAGATCTTCCGCCGCTACTACCCACAAGGGCGTAACTACCTCGTGACCCCCGGTGCTTCAACACCGTATCTCGCGAGATACGGTGAGCTCGAGGTTACGGTGTGCACGCCGTCCCACCTCGTTACGCAGTAAGAGCCAGGCATACCTTCGGCAGTGCCGATTTTACGCCCCGAGCTACGCCAGGAACTAGGGCACTTTCACCGCACTCCGCTCCTTCACAAACTCCACCCACAACCGCGTCCGCTCCAACTGCATCACGGGGTCGGTCGGATTGTGCGTACGACCCGGGAAGCCTAAGAACCTGGACTCCACGCCCATGTCCTGCAGCGCACGATAGAGCGCCAACGCCTGCGTGGGTGGCACGCGGAAGTCCTCCATGTGGGACATGATCAGCGTCGGCGTGCGCATGTTGCGGGCGTACGTGATGGGCGACTGCGCCACCAGCTTGCGGCGTCCGGCTTCGGTCCACGGAGAGCCGCCGATGAGATAGCGCCAGTTCACGTTGCCGTCGGCGAGGTTGTACTGGTCCTCCCAATCGGTCACAGGGGCGCCGGCCATGGCGGCGGTCCACTCCGTGGGATAATTGCCGATCATCCACGACGTCATGAAGCCGCCGTACGACCATCCAGTCACGACCGTGCGCGTGCGGTCCACGTACGGTTTGCTGCGCAGCATCGTCACGCCGCGCATGACATCGCGCCCTGGGCCGGCGCCGGCATCACCGGCGATGGCGGCTTGATAGGCGTTGCCAAGATTGTCACTGCCGCGGTAGTTGGGCTCGAACACAATGGCTCCGTCGGTGGCCATGAGCTGCGGCGCCGCGGAAAAGCCCTGCTTGGACGACGCGGTGGGCCCGCCGTGAATGTAGAGCACCAGCGGATACTTCTTGTTCGCATCGAAGTCCGGCGGATACGTCACCACGCCGTCGGCCTCGAAGGTGTCGGAGCGCCACGTCACGCGTTCGCTGCGGCCAAGTGCTAGGCTGCCCGCCCAGCTGTTGAACGCGGTCAACGCCTTCGGAGTGGCCGTGGCCGAGGTCATCACGTACAACTCGGCCGGGCCGCGCGGCGACGTCGCGGTGAACACGAACACGCCATCCTTGCTGCGTTCGATGTCGGCACCGAAGCCGCCGGTGAGTATCAGGTCACCTAGCGCCAAGCGTTGCGCCGGCCCCTCGAGCGCCTGGATCCACGCCGCCATCGTGGTCTGGTCTGCAGCGGCCACCAGCATCCCGGACCCGTCGGCGAGCCAATCGGCGCGC
>JANLVM010000578.1:0-4113 GCA_031364015.1 Gemmatimonadaceae bacterium | reverse complement strand
CGCGGCATGTCGATGCCACCCACCCCGCCTTCTGCGTCGCCTCCAACGACGCCGGGAGAGCACGCGCGATGATCCGCGGAGTGATTGCCTGGTCCGTACGCAATCGGTTCATCGTACTGTTGCTCACGGGGGCACTCGCCCTTGGCGGCGTATGGGCGGTTCGCACGATACCGCTGGAGGCACTGCCGGACCTCTCTGACGTACAGGTCATCGTGCAGGCCGACTTTAATGAGCAAGCGCCGCGCATTGTCGAGGATCAGGTCACCTATCCGATTGCCGCCGAGATGCTCAAGGTGCCGGGTGCACGCACGGTGCGTGGATACTCGTTCTTCGGTGTCTCCTTTGTGTATGTGATTTTCGAAGACGGAACAGATCTCTACTGGGCGCGTACGCGCGTGCTCGAGTACCTGAGCGGACTGCGCAGCAAGCTCCCAAGCGCCGTCTCGCCCTCGCTGGGGCCGGATGCGACCGGCCTTGGGTGGGTGTATCAGTATGCGCTTGAAGACACGAGTGGCCGGTTGGACCTGGCCGGACTTCGCAGCGTGCAGGACTGGTATCTCCGATACGTGCTCACGGCGGTGCCTGGCGTTGCTGAAGTGGCCAGCGTCGGCGGGTTTGAGAAGCAGTATCAGGTCGACCTGGACCCGGCCAAACTGCTCGCCTACGGGGTGCCCATCACTCGGGTCATGAGTGCGATCCAGAGCGCCAACAGCGATGTCGGTGCCATGGTGATGGAGCTCTCGGAGCGCGAGTACATGGTGCGCGGTCTCGGCTACCTCACGGGCATCGGCGACATCGAGAACGTGGTGGTGAGCGTCAGCGCGGCCGGTACGCCGGTCCGCGTCGCAGAACTGGGTCGTGTGACCATCGGTCCGGCCGTGCGACGCGGGATCACCGATCTTGATGGCCGAGGCGATGCGGTTGGTGCCATTGTGGTGATGCGTTTCGGCGAGAATGCGCTGGCTACGATTCAGCGCGTGAAGGCGGCACTGGCGCAGGCGCAGAGCGGCCTTCCGCCCGGCGTGGTCGTGCGACCGGTGTACGACCGCAGTACGCTCATCGAAGATGCGGTCTCCACTGTGCGGAAGACGTTGGTGGAGGAAGCGATCATCGTCGCGCTCATTTGCGTCGTGTTTCTGCTGCATGCCCGGTCGGCGCTGGTGGCGCTCGTGACGCTGCCGATCAGTGTGCTCATCGCGTTCCTGGGCCTCCGCGCATACGGGATTGGCGCGGACATCATGTCGCTGGGTGGCATCGCGATCGCGATCGGCGAAATGATCGACGCGGCGATCGTCATGGTGGAGAACCTCCACAAGCATCTCGAACGTCGGGCACCTCCCGACGCCACGATGATCGACACGGCGACTCTGAGCACGCAAGAGCGATGGGATATTGTGCTGAGGTCCGCGACCGAAGTGGGGCCGTCGCTCTTTTACTCGCTGCTTATCATCACCGTCTCCTTCATTCCGGTCTTCACACTGGAAGGACAGGAAGGTCGTCTGTTCACTCCGTTGGCACTGACCAAAACATTCGCCATGGCGGCGGCGAGTCTTCTCAGCATCACGCTGGTGCCGGTGTTGATGGGGCTGTTCATCCGGGGGAAAATTCACCGCGAGCAGAAGAATCCGCTCAGCCGCGCCATGATTCTTGTGTATCGTCCGGCACTGGTGTGGGTGATGGAACGACGCTGGGCCGTGATCAGCGCCGCAGCCGCCATGCTCATTCTCACGTGGATTCCGTTCCAGCGCATCGGCAGCGAGTTCATGCCGCCACTTGAGGAGGGCACGATCCTGTTCATGCCCACCACGTTGCCCGGGATCAGCGTGGCTCGAGCGCGTGAGTTGTTGCGGCAACAAGACGCCATCCTGCGGTCGTTCCCGGAGGTCGCCAGCGTGTGGGGCAAGGCCGGACGCGCCAACACCGCCACCGATCCAGCGGGACTCGACATGACGGAGACGACCATCTCGCTCAAGCCGACGTCGGCGTGGCGAACCGGCATGACGTACGACCGGCTGGTCGCGGCGATGGATTCCGCAGTGCGTATGCCGGGTGTCACGAATGCATGGACGATGCCAATCAAGGGGCGGATCGACATGCTGGCCACCGGCATCCGGACGCCCGTTGGCGTCAAGCTTTTTGGGCCGGACCTCGGTGAACTGGAGCGACTGGGGAAGGAGCTCGAAGGGCACCTCAAGATGGTACCGGGCACGCGGAGCGCGTTCGCGGAGCGCGCGGTGAGCGGCTACTACCTGGATATTGACATTGACCGAGTCGCGGCGGCACGGTACGGCCTGAACGTCGATGACATCCAGACCGTGATCGCCACGGCCATTGGCGGCATGACGATCACGCAGACCGTCGAAGGACGTGAGCGCTACGGCGTTCGCGTGCGCTATCCGCAGGAGCTGCGCAACACCCCCGAGCGTCTTGCCGCAGTACTCGTTCCCGTTATGCGTGCCGCGCCGCGAGGCGAACAAACGGGTGCGATGTCGAGCGGGAGCACGCGCAGTGCCGAAGGGTCTGGCGGCGGCGACGCGACGGGCAATGCACGTGGCATGTCAGCGGGCGGCGTGGCACAGGTGCCACTCGGGCAAGTGGCGACCATCCGACCAACGGTGGGGCCAATGGTCGTTCGAACGGAAGATGCGCAGCCGACCGCCTGGGTTTATGTCGATGTGGCGGATCGCGACATCGGTGGCTACGTCGAGGAAGCCAAGCGCGTCGTCGCGCAGGCCATGACGCTACCTCCCGGATACACGCTCGCCTGGAGCGGACAGTACGAATACATGGAGCGCGCGAAAGCGAAGATGCAGCTGGTCGTGCCGGTGACGCTCGCACTCGTGTTCCTGCTGCTGTACTTCAACTTCGGCAATGTCAGTGAGGCCTTGATCGTCATGCTGTCCATCCCGTTCACACTCGTGGGTGGGGTGTGGTTCTTGTGGGCGCTCGACTACAACTGGTCGGTGGCGGTCACCATTGGGTTTCTTGCACTGGCGGGTGTTGCCGCCGAAACGGCGGTGATCATGTTGGTCTACCTCGACCACGCGTGGGAGACTCGCCGTGCGATCGGACAGCCACTCGGCATGCGCGATGTGTACGCTGCGGTGATGGAGGGCGCCGTGGAGCGTGTCCGACCCAAGATGATGACGGTGGCGTCCACAATGATTGGTCTGCTCCCCATCCTATGGGGCACGGGCACGGGCGCCAGCGTGATGAAGCGCATCGCCGCGCCCATGGTTGGCGGCATGGTGTCGAGTACGCTGCTCACGCTCCTGGTGGTGCCCGCGATCTGGTCGCTGGTCAAGCAGCGGGAGCTGACGCGCTCAGGAGGGGCGCGAAGTGACGCGTGACATCCCCAATGAACTGATCGAAGGCAGGCGGACGGCCGCCGATCTCTGGCCCCTTTTCAGCCGGCCGGTGGATCATTTGCCCGCCGCGCACGCGAACTCGTCTGGGTGTGACGCACGATCCAAGGCGCGCTTGCGCCACTGCCACGTCGTTCGAGGATGGCCGTGCCACGACCCACATTATCGATCATGCGACCACCCATTTCCGCTTTGAGCGTATAGCGAAAGAGTGCCCAGGCCGTGTTTCCGGAGACGTGCATTTCAATGTCCACCGGCCGGTACTGGAAGTTCTTCATCTCCTTGAGCTCCGGGGCAAGATGATGGTCCCGATAGTCAGCCCACCCGCGATTGATTCCCGCGCCTTCAACGACCGTCAGGCTGTCGCCGGCATACAGGGTATCCAGCGCTTTCAGGTCACTACGTTCGGCGGCTGCAAACAGGGCCTGCAAAGCCATCGACGCCCGCGCCTCGTCAGTTCGCTGCGCCGTCGATGCGGCGCGAGGGGCGGGAGTTTGCGAGCGTCCGACCGCTGGAAGCGCCGCGAGGAGGAGCCCTGCAATCAACGTGCGATTCATGAGTTGATCCTGTTTGAAAGGTTGGGTGGTGAAAGTGGTCCAGCCAGCGCGTCGTAAAGTCGGCGCTTCACATTGCATGACGAATGACGGAGTTCGGCCTATGGTGGCGGCAGTGTTCGAGGTTGAACATACCACGGCGATTCACGGCGATCTACTCTGGTATTGTGCGACTGCTCGACCTCGCGCTGAGC
>JANLVM010000569.1:0-3777 GCA_031364015.1 Gemmatimonadaceae bacterium | reverse complement strand
GGGATAACTGTCTGGAAGACGCGATCGCCGAAATGCGCTCGAGCGTCGGCGGCCACTTGGCGAGAAAGATTGAGTCGTGCATCGAACATCGTGAGCAGCACGCTGTCGACGTGCAGGTCAGGATTCATGGATTCCTGGACGCGCTGAACGGTCGCCATCAAATGAGAAATCCCCTCGAGCGCAAAGTATTCGCACTGAAGGGGAATCAGCACGGCGTCAGCCGCCACCAGCATATTGAGGGTAATCAACGTCAATGATGGCGGGCAATCAATGAGGATGTAGTCGTACCGATCGCGCACGGGCGCGAGCACTTTGCGCATGCGCATAACACGCTCCGGGTCGTCGACCAGTTCTACTTCAGCGCCGGCGAGATCGGGAGTCGCGGGCATGATATCAAGGTGGCGGAATTGCACGCCACGAATGATTGCGTCGTCGAACTTCGCGTCGCCGATCAGGACGTCGTACGTCGTCGCGGCGAAGCCATCACGCGCCAACCCACAGCCGCTGGTGGCGTTCCCTTGCGGGTCGGCATCGATGAGGAGGACGCGCTCTTCGGCAACTGCGAGCGACGCCGCGAGATTGACGGCAGTGGTCGTCTTGCCGACCCCGCCTTTCTGATTGGCAATAGCGAGAATGCGGCCCACAGGCAGAGGCGGTGCGGTGAGGGAGAGGAACGCGTCGAGCGTAGGGACGCGAAGTATACGGGCGGCGGCGCGCCCTCACCATGCCATCGGAGCCCAAACCGATGTTTCACGTGAAACAGCGGTCGGACCTCAGTCCTTGCGGTCTTATCGCACGAATCTCCAGCGTGTGCTGACGTTCACGGACACAGTTGTCGTCCCCTCACTGAGGGGTGTCGGAGGTGCGCCGGCCGCATCCATCTTCGCCATCGCCATTCTGGGTTGCGGCTCAGGACGCTCGAATTCGTTCACGTTAAGCTCTAGCAGCTCGCCCAGCGAGCCGCCGGCCGCCTTGGCTGCGACATCCGCCTGTCGGCGTGCTGACTCTACGGCCTGGGTCAAGGCAGCATCACGCGCTTTGCTGGCATCTTTCAGCATAAAGTCGAGTCCGGCCACTCGATTGGCGCCGTTGGCGAGCGCGGCATCGATAATCGGCCCAGCCTGTTCGAGCTTGTCGCTCACCACTTGGACGACGTTGCTCACCTGATACCCGTCAATGATGACCCGACGCAACTTGTCGTCGTATCGCTGGACGGGGGACACATTGAAGTTGAGCGTCGTGATCTGCGCGGCGGGAACTCCTAGCGCTTTGATGGCCGCCAGGATAGCCGTTTGCTTCTTGCTGTTTTCAGCGGCGGCAGCGGCGGCGGTTTTCGCTTGCGTCTCAACGCCCACCTGAACGCGCGCCCGATCGGGCGCAACCTGCACTTCGCCGCGCGCGGAGACGCTGATGTGCGGCGGCGGCGGCGTTGGCGAAGTGACCTGCGCGTCGAGTTTAGTAGCCGAACTGAGCAGTGTCGCAGCGACTGCAAGTGCGGGTACTAAGCGAACTCTACTGAAAGCGAGGACAGAAATCCGGTTCACTGGCGAACTATTCATAAACCCTCCAGGGTCATCGGGAGATATCGGAGACGCGATCTGGCGCGAAGTTGGCGCAGGTGCCGTAATAAGATCCCTTAAGCACCCTCAGACGAGGCAGATGTTCGCGATCCTGCGAACCTTACCGAAACAAGCCCGCACAAGTAGTGGGACGAGACGGTTACACCTGCGTATTTTTTGAGCCAGTATCACAGTTTCATTAACGCACTATCGCGCCACTTCGCGGCATCGACGCGCAGTATCGAGGAACATCAGAATTCCTACCCTACGCGCTCCGCCGCCGACGCTCAATCTCCATCAACAGATTCTGCAAGTCCGCCGGACTGATGCCCGGAATCTGCGACGCCTGACCCAACGACCGTGGCCGCAGCGCGTGCAGCTTCTCTCTCGCCTCAATCGATAAAGTCTGCATCGCCAGAAAATCGAGATCGTTGGGCAACGGCATCGCACTCATGGCCCGCAGTCGAACGGCGCGCGTGCGCTCGCGCTCGAAGTAGCCGGAGTACTTGAGCTCCAACTCCGCGCCCACCACCGCATCGGCCGACAACTCGGCGCCGACGCCAGTCGCCTCAAACACCGACTTGAGCGACACACCGGTGCGCTTCGCGAGCTCCGATGCGCGCACCGCGTGTGCCAATGGTGACGATTGCGCCGCCGCAAGCAGCGCCGAGGCATGCTCCGGAGTGACGCTCGTCGCTTCCGCCAGTCGCATCGCGGCGCGCACGCCATCCATACGCAACTCGGCGATCGCGCGCTCATCGGGTGTATACAGTCCCGCATCCATCGCGATAGAGGCGAGTCGCGCAATCGCATTGTCCTGACGAACGGTCAGTCGAAACTCGCTGCGCGATGTGAACAACCGATACGGTTCGTCGACACCGCGCATCACCAGATCGTCTATCAGCACGCCGATGTAACTGGACTCACGACCCAACACGATTGGCTCACGATCTTGCACCCAGCGCGCCGCATTGAGCCCCGCCATCACGCCTTGTCCAGCGGCTTCCTCGTACCCAGTCGTGCCGTTGACTTGCCCGGCAAACCACAGCCCCGCAATCGCGCGCGACGCCAGCGTCGCATCAAGTTGTGTTGGCGGATAGTAGTCGTACTCCACGGCATATCCCGCGCGCGTCATACGCACGTTCGCGAGCCCCTTCACTGTACGCAGAATGGCCAACTGCACGCCGACCGGCAGTGACGTGGACAAACCATTGACATACATCTCGTGCGTGTCGTGACCTTCGGGTTCGAGAAACAGCTGATGTCGCTCGGCGTCGGGGAATCGAATGATCTTGTCTTCGACACTCGGACAGTAGCGCGGACCACGCGATGAGATGGCGCCGCCATACATCGCCGATTCCGCAATGTGCGTGGCAATCAGCGCTGTGCCTGCAGACTCGAGATGCGTGATGTAACACGGGAGTTGCGCTGGGTGACGGGTGACATCACCAGTCCGTCGTGCGGAGTTCCAGAAGTGCGACCACGAATAATCCCACGATTCGATCTCGCTTTCTTGTCGCGGCAGCAGGGAGACGTCAACCGATCGACCATCAATGCGCGGCGGTGTTCCGGTCTTGAAGCGACCGGTGGTGAGCCCGAGCGCGTCCAACTGGGCGCCGAGGTGTGTCGATGCCGCTTCGCCAGCGCGTCCACCGCTCACGCGCGTGTCGGTACCGATGTGCATCTGGCCCCGCCCAAACGTGCCGGTGGTGAGCACCACCGCACGCGCGCCAAACCGTCGACCCTCCTGCGTTTCCACGCCAAATACCCGTGAGCCGCTGGGGTCGAGCAGCAGTCGACCCACCATGCCTTGAATACAGGTCAGGTTCGACTGCGCCTCCAGCAGGCTGCGCACGGCGCGTCGATAGAGGCCTCGATCACACTGCGCGCGCGGGGCCCAGACGGCCGGGCCTTTTCCGACATTGAGCATCCGGAACTGCACGGTTGCCAGGTCGGTCGCCCGCGCGATGATGCCTCCCAGGGCATCGACCTCGCGAACCACCGTGCCCTTGGCAATCCCGCCGATGGCCGGATTGCACGAAAGCTGACCGATTTGTTCGAGCGCACCCGTCACCAAGGCAACACTCGCACCGGAACGGGCGGCGGCGACGGCCGCTTCCGTGCCGGCGTGACCGCCACCGATGACGAGAACGTCGAAGGTGGATTCGAGTGACGCGAGGTTGGGGGTCTCAAGGTGTGCGGACATGACAGATGCAAC
>JANLVM010000551.1:0-10304 GCA_031364015.1 Gemmatimonadaceae bacterium | reverse complement strand
AATTTTACGATGTTGATCATGTGTGTAATTCTATAAAAATTCATTTACAACGTTTGTTGTGTTTAATATTTAATATCGTGAATTAAGTGAAGTGAATTAAAAACAATGAGAAATTAGACATGTACCGTTTGTGTGTTTTCCAGCGCCGCATCTCCCGCCTCGGCGGCATCGATGGCCTGCTGCGCGAGATAGTTTCGCAGCACATACCTGGGATTCACCGCGTGCATGCGCGCACGACGTGAAGCCGCTGGTTCGCCGTCGGGTGACACCCGTGCATGCCAGCGCCGCACCCACGCCATCAGCTCGTCGTCCTGCCGTGCGCGCTTGTCGTCATCGTAAAACACGTCGCCCAGCAGTGTGGCCGCCGTCACGTCGGCGGGTAGCAGGTTCGGCAGTGCGCCGAGTGCACGGAAGAACATGGTGTAGTCCATCTCCATCGCGTGCAGCAATGCAAAGCAGTCGCGCATGAGCACGTCGTCGCCGTCAACGACAGCTCGCAGCCCGAACTTTGCTCGATGCATGGCGTCCAACTCGTCGGCATACACCTGCCCAAACCGCGCCAGCCCGTCTTGAAGCGGCCGTTCGGTGGCGAACAACGGCAACAGCGCGTCGGCCAGTCGCATCAGATTCCACTGGGCAACGGCGGGCTGCTGTTCGAACCGATAGCGACGGCCGCTCGCGTCGGTGGTATTCGGAGTCCACTGCGGATCGAAGTTGTCGAGCCACCCGTACGGGCCGTAGTCGATCGTGAGCCCCACAATGGACATGTTGTCGGTGTTCATTACGCCGTGCACGAAGCCCACGCGCATCCAGTGCACAATCATGCGCGCGGTGCGCTCGCACACCTCAGTGAACCAGGCGGCACGCTGTGTCGGCTTGTCGGCCTGCAGGTGCGCGAACTGCGGAAAGTCGCGCCCGATCGTGAAATCCACCAACCGCTCGAGGAGCGCAATGTCAGCTCTCGCCGCGAGAATTTCGAAGTTGCCAAACCGAATAAATGACGGCGCCACACGGCAAACGATCGCGCCATGCTCGGGGCGCGGGTGCCCGCTATAAAACATATCGCGGACAACCGTATCGCCTGTGCCAACCAGCGACAGGGCGCGTGTGGTCGGCACGCCTAGATGGTGCATGGCTTCGCTGCACAAGAACTCGCGGATCGACGAACGCAAGACGGCGCGGCCGTCGGCTGTGCGCGAGTACGGGGTCGGTCCAGCGCCCTTGAGCTGGAGCTCGCAGCGGACTCCCGCCGCGCCGATCACTTCACCCAAGGTGATTGCACGACCGTCGCCCAGTTGGCCTGCCCAGGTGCCGAACTGGTGTCCCCCGTAGCAGGCTGCGTAGGGCTCCATGCCGGGCATCAGCGCATTGCCGCCAAACACGTTGGCGAACCCCGCTGACGCCACATCGTCGGCGGTGAAACCCACCAGGTCGGCGATCTCACGAGAGTGGGCCAGCAACCGCGGTGCCGCGACGGGCGTGGGTTGCACGAGACTGTAACACGCGCCGAGCACCTGACGGCGACGCAGCGAGGTGTCCGCGTCACCGGGCAGCTCACGCACGAAACGGTTATCGAACTCCAACGGACGCATCCGTGAAGTCTAACCGCCTGTTCGCCATCGGCTCTATGGTGGGAAATGCCAGGTAGTCCTGCGGCGCGGGTGTCGAGACCATAGCGCGTGCAACAGCGCGTGCTAACGAGTGTCTGGCGCGCCCGGGGGATGCGGGCGATCCTTCCGGTGTTCGTGATTTCCTCCACCCCATTCTCTCAAGTCTCTCCTGATGCATTGTCACCATCGCGCTCTCGATCGCGTTTCACGCCACCTGGCCCGTGCCATCGGTTCGTTCGCGTGGCTCGCATTCGTCGCCACTTCCGCATCGGCACAGCAACCGACCGCACCGCCCGCGCCAGGCACCGACACCACAGCACCACGGGGCATCGCGGGCGCGCTGGCCGCACTCCTCAAGCCGCGTCTCATCGGCCCCGCCGTGACGGGCGGTCGCATCTCCAGTATCGCGGTGCATCCGGCGAATCCAGGCATCATGTATGTCGGCGTCGCATCGGGTGGCGTATTCAAGACCGACAACGGTGGTGCCACGTGGGTACCCATCTTCGACAAGCAGTCATCGTATTCCATTGGCGCGGTCGCGCTCGACCCGCGCCAGCCCAACACGGTCTGGGTTGGGACCGGTGAGAACAACTCGCAGCGGAGTGTCGCTTATGGCGACGGGGTGTACCGCTCCGACGACGCGGGCAAGAACTGGAAGCGCATGGGTCTGGAAAAGTCCGAGCACATTGCGCGCGTCCTGATTGATCCGCGTAACAGTGATGTGGTGTACGTGGCCGCGCAGGGACCACTGTGGGCCGATGGTGGCGACCGCGGACTGTACAAAACTGTTGACGGGGGCGCTACGTGGACGTCGCTGATCACGGTGACCGAACGCACCGGCGTGACCGACGTCGTGATGGACCCGCGCAATCCCGATATCCTTATCGCGGCGACGTGGCAGCGCAGGCGCCATTTCTACACGCTCATCAACGGCGGTCCGGAAAGCGCGTTGTATCGTTCCGCGGATGGCGGGAAGAGCTGGAAGAAGATCACCACGGGATTGCCATCAGGTTCGCTCGGTCGTATCGGACTCACGATGTCGCCGAAGGACCCCGACGTCGTGTACGCAACCGTCGAGTCGACACCCGGCGACGGCGGCATGTTTCGTTCGGTCGACGGCGGCATCACCTGGGAGAAGCGCTCGCCGTACACGGCGCAGCCGATGTACTACGGCAAGATTTTCGCCGATCCGTTCAATGTGCAGCGTGTATACGCCATGGATGTGCAAAATCAGGTGACCGACGACGGCGGCGCGACGTGGCGCGGACTGGGCGAGCGCTCGAAACACGTCGACAATCACGTGATCTGGATCGACCCGCGTTTCCCGGATCACTACATCAACGGCAACGACGGCGGTCTGTACCAGACGTGGGATGCCGGCAAGAACTGGATCTTCTTCGCGAACTTGCCGATTACCCAGTTCTACGACGTTGATGTCAGCAACAACGGGCCGCTGTACATGGTGTGCGGCGGAACGCAGGACAACAACTCACTGTGCGGACCGGCCGCGAATCGTAGCACCACCGGCATTCTCAACACCGACTGGTTTGTGACGAACGGTGGCGATGGATTCGTGTCGCGCATTGATCCGGAAGATCCCAATACGATCTATGCGGAAAGCCAAGGCGGCGGTATGGTGCGTTTCGACCTTCGCACGGGCGAAGCGATCGGCATTCAACCGGCAGTTGGCCGAGGTGAGGCACCCAGTCGCTGGAACTGGGATACGCCGATCATCATCTCGCCGCATTCGCACACGCGACTGTATACGGCGTCACAGCGCCTGTACCGTAGCGACGATCGCGGCAACAGCTGGAAGCCCATCAGCGCCGATCTCACGCGACAAGTCGATCGCAACGCGCTTCCGGTTATGGGAAAGGTGTGGGGGCCGGACGCGATCGCGAAGAACCAATCCACGGCGTACTACAGCAACATCAGCATGATTGCCGAGTCGCAGAAACAGGAAGGGCTGCTCTATGTTGGCACGGACGACGGACTGCTGCAGGTCACCGAAGATGGTGGCGCTAATTGGCGGAAGGTGGACTCGTTGCCCGGTGTGCCGAGCAATGCGTACATCCAGCGCCTGATCACGTCGCGACACGACGCGAAGACCGTGTTCGTCGCAGTCAACAATCATCAGAACGGCGACTTTTCACCGTATTTGCTCAAGAGCACCGACGCGGGCCGCCGCTGGGTGTCGATCGTCGGCGATCTGCCAAAGCGCGGAACCGTCTACGGCTTCGCCGTCGATCATATCGATCCGCTGCTGCTGTTCGCTGGCACTGAGTTTGGGGCGTACGCCAGCAAAGACGGTGGAGCACATTGGCTCAAGATTCCGGGTCTGCCGACCATTCAGGTACGCGATATTGCCATCCAGCGCGGACAGGACGATCTCGTCCTCGGCACCTTCGGGCGTGGCATTTATGTCGTGGACGACTACTCCCGTTTGCGTGATGTCACCATCGAGTCATTAGCCGCTCCGGCAACGCTCTACCCGGTAAAGGATGCGATATCGTACGGGCGTCGCGGAATGTTTGGCGGCAGCGGGAAAGGCTCACAGGGCGAGGCGCTCTACACTGCCGCCAATCCCGAGTACGGTGCACAACTCACCTACTCGCTCAAGGATACGCTGTGGACGTCGAAGAAGACGAAACGGGTCGATGCGCAACGTGTCGCTGAACGCACGGGCAAGCCGATTATCTACCCCACACCAGCAGACTTCATCGCTGAAGCCGAAGAGGAAGCCATCGTACTCGGCGCGTCCATCGCCGACGCGTCGGGACGCGTGTGGCGAGTGCTCACGCTGCCGGCATCCAGTGGTCTGCATCGTGTCACGTGGGATCTGCGCGGGGCGTTGGATGCGCCAGGCGATGGCGGAATTCCAGTTGCCGGTGGCGGAACTCCGGGTGCCGGTGGCGGCAGCGCGGTGCCGCCGGGGAAATACAGCGTGACACTCGTGCGGCGTGAGCAAGGTGTCACGACGCCACTCGCGGGCCCGGTATCGTTCAGCGTACTGCACGATCCTGCGGCGATCTCCTCCGCAGCCGATCGCGAAGCGAACGTGACGTTCCGCGCGCAAGTGCAGCGCCTCACGCGTCAGATCGCCGCTTCGGTCGAAGCCGCGAACGCCGCCAAGGCGAAGCTCGACGCTATCGTGAAGGTACTGGACCAGATGCCGCAAGCGCCTAAGGCGCTGACCGATCGCGCGCGCGATGTGAACCGACGTCTGGCACTCTCGTTGCGCGCACTGCGCGGCGACGTTGTCAACTCGGCGCGCGGTGAGCAAGTCGCGGTGTCTATTCAGTCGCGCGCCGGGAATGCGTCGCCGGATGGCATGTTGGCGCCACCCACGGGCACCAATCGCGAACAGTTCGACATCGCCGCGGCGGACTTCGCTGGTGAGTATTCGAGACTCAGACCGATCCTCACAACGGAGATCGCGGCCATCGAGCTGGAGCTCGAGCGACTGGGGGCACCGCCTACGCCGGGGCGCATTCCGCCTGCGTCGTGACAACGCCCTTGCCCCTTATCGCGTTTTCCTACGGCGGCCCGCATGATCCAGTGTGCCCTGTCGTTCGTCTCCCGTCTCCCGTCTTCCCTCCATGACTCTCCCTCGCAAGCTTGCGGTTGTCATCGCCGCCACGACACTCGGCGCGACATCGCTTTCCGCACAGCGCGTCACGACGTTCCCCACCGACGACGCCGCGATTCAACGGATTTGGCGCATCGGCATGGACAGTTCGCAGGTGGAGAAGCTGGGCCAGACACTGTTTGATTCCATCGGACCTCGACTCACCGGTAGCCCCGGAATGAAGGCGGCGAGCGACTGGACTATCAGCCAATACAAGTCGTGGGGAATTGACGCCAAACGCGATCAGTATGGCACGTGGCGCGGATGGCGCCGCGGCGTGTCACACATCGACCTGGTGTTACCGCGCACTCGGTCGCTGGAAGGTATGATGCTCGCGTGGAGCCCCGGTACTCGCGGCAAGCCAGTGCGTGCCGAAGCCATCGTGCTGCCGAAATTCAGGGATAGCATCGAGTTCGTCGCTTGGCTGCCCAAGGCGCGCGGAAAGATCGTGTTGCTGTCGCCGGCATTTCCCACCTGCCGTCCATCGGAAGACTGGAACCGATGGGCTACTGCTGAATCGAAAGCGCGCATGGACACCCTCGTCGCACAGACGCAGGCCGACTGGGCGGTCATGAACGGTCCTGACAATCGACCGGACAGTACGAAGCTCTACCGCGGCACAGGATACACGATGGGTCTCGGCACGGGGACGCTCGGTATGCGTCTCGAAAAGGCCGGTGTCGTTGGAATGATTTCGTCACGAAACAAGCTCAGTGGCTTTGGCAATCCGTTCGGCGCGCAGGGCGGCGGCGGGCGTGGCGCTGGTGGTGGCGGCGGGCGTGGCGGCGCGACTCCGGGCGGCGCCAGTGCACGTGGCGGTGGACCCGCGGCGAGTCTCACCGCAGCCAACGGCGGTCGCGGCGGTTTCGGTGCGGCGGCCGGCGGCGCGGGTGGGTGGGGTGTCATCGAAGTATTTGAGACGTATAACAAGATCGCGCCGGCGGTCACGCTCACCTGTGAAGACTACGGGCTGGTGTATCGACTGGCGGAAAACAACCAGAAGCCCATGGTGCGACTCGATCTCGATGCGACGCTGCTGGGTGAACAGCCGGCGTTCAACACTATCGCGACGATTCGAGGCACTGAAAAGCCCGACGAATACGTGATGCTTTCGGCGCACTTCGATTCGTGGGACGGCTCATCGGGCGCGACCGACAACGGCACGGGCACACTCATGGCGATGGAAGCAATGCGTATTCTGAAAAAAGCATATCCGAATCCGAAGCGCACCATCATGGTCGGGCACTGGTCGAGTGAAGAACAGGGGCTCAACGGCTCCACCGCATTCACTGAAGACCATCCCGAAGTCATGAAGGGGCTGCAAGCCCTCTTCAACCAGGACAACGGAACAGGACGCGTGCAGTCGCTGTCGTCGTCGGGACTGACCGACATCGGCCAACATCTCAAGCAGTGGTACAGCAAACTGCCGGGCTTCTACAGCGACAGTCTCAGTGCAAACGTAGTGTCGTGGAATTTCAACGATGTGCCGAGCGGCAATCCTAGCGGCACCGATGGTGCCGTGTTCGCCTGCTTTGGCACTCCGTCATTTGGAATGGGTGCCGTGAGCTGGAACTACGGCACCTACACGTGGCACACCAACCGCGATACGTACGACAAGGTGGTTTTTGATGATGTCAAACACAACGCGACGCTGGCGGCGCTGATGGTGTACTTGGCGTCGGAAGATCCGGAGTTTATCAAGCGCGACAGATCACCCGGCACGTGGCCCGCCAACTGGCCGGCGAACTGTGGCAAGGTGCCGCGCACGACCAGACCCAGGTACTAGCCGCCGCCATTGCCTTTCCCGTATCATCGGACAGCATCACTAACAGGCGTGGGTAAGTGTTCCAAGCCGGCATTTCACGTGGACAGACGTGTCCAGGTGGTTGCCACTCTGGGGTTACCCCAGGGATTCGAAGGACGCTGGGATTTCGTGGCGTGAGCGGCGCTGCGCGATTGCGCAGACATGCTCGCGCAGGGTCAGACTCGTTGGAACACTTCACCCGCCGCCGTACGTGTCCGAATTCTTGCGCGTGATTGCGCTCGCGAGAGCGTTTGCTTCAGGAGAGCCCAGTCTCGCGTCCATCGTTTCACGAGGCGCGGTGACGATTGGTCGACCACCGCGCATGCTCGTGCCTTTGGCCGAACGGTATCTGGCCACATTTGCCGGTCAGACACGACCGCGGCATCGCGACATCGTACACTTTCTGCTGCGCGATCGCTCCTGGAAGCGACGCAAGTCCAGATCTGCTAACGCGTCGACTGAACGCGCAATCACCAGGTGGCTGCTGGAGCCATCGGGTATGCAGCCGGCGACGGTTGCTGTCGATTGGAACGTCCCGCCCATCGAATCCATTGCGACACTGGCGCACTGGCTCGGTATCACCGTCGCACAACTGGAGTCGTACAGCGGTATCAATCGACGCGTGATCGCCAAGCCCACGCTGCGGTCGCCGCACTACCACTATCGACTGCAAGAGAAGCGACGCGGCGGTATCCGAATCATCGAGGCGCCTCAGGCGCGGCTCAAATCTATTCAGCGGCAGATCCTCGCCGAGATTCTTGAGCGCGTCCCCACCTATTATCGTGCCGCGCACGGGTTCGTGAAGGGGCGCTCGGTGGTGACGTATGCAGCGCCTCATATCGGTCAACACGTCGTGTTGCGTATGGACCTGCAGGAGTTTTTCCCAAGTATCGGCGGTCCACGCATCCAAGCCATCTTCCGAATGCTTGGCTATCCTGAATCTGTCGCCGACCTCCTTGGCGGTCTTTGCACGAATGCCACACCGCCCCACGTGTTCGTCAACACGGTGCACTCCCACATCCGTGCCGAAACGCTGTCCGACGCGCAGCGCGTATATCGCCGCTCGCATCTGCCGCAGGGTGCGCCGTCGTCGCCGGCACTCGCCAACATGTGTGCCTATCGATTGGATTGCCGACTCACCGGGCTCGCAGACTGGGCCGGCGCGGTCTACACCCGTTACGCCGACGACCTGGCGTTCTCAGGTGGTGAGGAGTTTGCGCGACATGTCCAACGCTACGCGACGCAAATTGCGGTGATCGTTCGTGAAGAAGGCTGGAGTATTCAACATCACAAGACGCGTGTTATGACGCGCGGCGTGCGTCAGCAGCTCGCGAGCCTTGTCGTCAACGAGCGACTCAACGTGTCGCGCGCGGCGTTCGACGCGCTCAAGGCCACGTTGACCAACTGTGTTCGACACGGACCTACCGGCCAGAATCGCGAAGGACATCCCGACTTTCGAGCGCATTTGATTGGGCGTGTGGGCTGGGTCACGGCGGTCAACCCAGCGAAGGGACACAAACTCCAACTGATTCTTGCGCAGATATCCTGGACCGGCGGTTGAACGAGTTGCACGGCGCTGCTGAGTAGCTCGGCGAACGCTTGCGGGCGCTACAAGGCGTCCGGTCGACGACGACTGGGGAAATCCGTGATGTGCTCCCATTCGCTGGCATCGGAACGCGCCACCACCGCAATGACCGGTTCGGTGTCACTCAAGTTGCACACCTCGTGCGGCACACCGGGTTCGATGAAAATGAAGTCGCCCGCCGAGTTGTCGACGTGATGTTCGAGTGACGGCCCGTACTCGTGACGAACGGACCCTTGCAGGATGTAGAGCATCACTTCGAAATCGACGTGAATGTGGGCGTAGGCGACGCCGCCCGGCGGAATGGTCGCCACGTTCATCGAAAGTCGCGTCGCGTTGACGTTCTTGGCGGACAGTCCGGTCTTATAGCGAATACCATTCCACCCACGCGTAATGCCGCTGCCGCGCAGAACGAAAATCCCATCCGTTCCCTCGATGGGCGTGCGGAGATCCGGTAGTTGGTCCATGGTCGGCAAGGTGTGAGTTGGAAATAGTCGTGCGCGGGTGGTAATGTATCGCGTCCCCTTACGGAGTTGCGATGCCTGCCCTGCGCCATACCGTCTTGTCGGCGTTTCTGTTCGCGATACCCGCGCTGACCGCTTCGTCCCAAACGCCGCCAACGACCCCGCCAACTCAACCGCCTCCAGCACCCGAGGCCGGCCAAACTGGCCCAGCGGCTCGTCGAGGACCGCGTCCCTATGCGCAGGTCATCACCGCGCGAGCGCATACGGAGAAGGGGGGTATCACGGTCCACCGTGTCGATGATCGCTACTTCTTCGAAGTGCCCGATTCGCTTATGGGACGGGACTTCCTCATGGTCACGCGCGTCTCGGGCGCACCATCCGGGAGTGGCGGTTTTCAGACAGCCGGCTCGTCGCTGAATGAACGCATGATTCGCTGGGAGCGGGTGAATGATCGCGTGCTGCTCAAGAGCATCAGCACCGACGCCGTGGCCGATGACTCGTTGCCCATCGCGCGTAGTGTTGCGCAGAACAACTTCGCACCTATTATCGGCGCATTCTCCATCGCGGCGTTTGGTAAAGACAGTACCGCGTACGTGATCGACGTAACGGATTTCTTCGCGACGGACAATCCGGCGACGTCTGGCCTCAATGCCGATCAGCGGCGTGTCTACGGCGTGCGTCGATTCGACCCGGCGCGCAGTTATATCGGCAGTATGCGCGGATTTCCCATCAACATTGAAGTGCGCCAGGTGCAAACCTTCGACGCTGCCACGCCGCCCGATGACCGGAACGGCGGAACCGTGACCATGGAGACGCGTCAGTCGATGGTGTTGCTTCCCAAAGTGCCCATGCGACCGCGCAACTTCGACGAGCGCGTGGGCTACTTTTCCATTCAGCGCGTCAACTACGGTCTTGATGAGCAGAAGGCGGCGTCGCAGCAGTTCATTACGCGTTGGCGTCTGGAGCCGAAAGATCCCGCGGCGTATGCACGCGGTGAGCTGGTGGAGCCCGTCAAGCCCATCGTGTACTATCTCGATCCTGCCACTCCGACTCGCTGGAAGCGATTTGTAAAGTCGGGAGTCGAGAGCTGGCAGACCGTGTTTGAAAAGGCGGGATTCAGGAACGCCATTGTGGCGAAGGAAGCACCCACGAAGTCCGAAGATCCGGATTTCGACCCCGACGATGCGCGCTACTCGATGGTGCGCTGGGCGGCGAG
>JANLVM010000544.1:0-5423 GCA_031364015.1 Gemmatimonadaceae bacterium | reverse complement strand
CGACCACGAGGCGGTCGCGGTCGCAGCGACCGCGACCAGCGAGACCGCGGCGAACAAGCGCTTTGACACGCCGCGCGCTCCCGCGCCGCTCAACGACCCGCCGGCCCCGGTCGCGTTCGTGTACGAGGCATTGCCGAGCGCGTCGGCGAACGCCCTGGCGCTTTCGAAGCGATCGGCCTGCAGCTTCTCGAGCGACTTCGCCACCGCCGCTGCGACGTTCGGCGGCACCGCCTTCCGGTACTTCGTCACCGCTTCTGCCGGCTCAGTGATGATCTTCATGATGATCTGCTGCGCGTTCGCGCCGGTGTGCGGCGGGCTGCCGGTCAGCATCTCGTAGAGCACAGATCCGATGGAGTAGACGTCGCTGCGCGCCGTGATCTCCTTCTCGGCGGTGGCTTGCTCGGGGCTCATGTAGTGCGGCGTGCCTAACGACAAGCCCGTTTCCGTCATGCGGCCGCCCGCCGCGGCGCTCACCGCGAGGGCGATGCCGAAATCGGCCACCATCGGTCGGCCATCGTGCAGGAGAATGTTCTCGGGCTTCACGTCGCGATGCACCACGCCGTGCCGATGCGCATAATCGAGCGCGTCGGCGACGTCGCGCGCAATCCGCACCGCCTCATCCACGCCGAGCTGCGTCTCGCGATCGAGCTTCGCGCGCAACGTTTCGCCGTCGATGAACGGCATGACGTAGAACAAGAAACCATCGGCCGCGCCCGAATCGAACAACGGCAGGATGTGCGGATGCTGCAGCGCCGCCGTAGTCTTGATCTCCTGCACAAACCGCTCGGCGCCGAGTACCGCCGCGAGTTCCGGCTTGAGCAACTTGAGCGCGACCTTGCGATCGTGCTTGAGATCGTCGCACAGGTAGACGGTGGCCATACCACCTTCGCCCAGATGACGAATGATGCGGTAGCGACCGTCGAGGGCAGTGTTGAGGCGATCGGTTTGTGCGGTCATGGCGGCTCAAGGGCGAGGACGTAGCGTGGTGTAGCTCGTCGGCCGACCAATGTCCAGCACGCGAAACAATCGCTGAACGCGCTAGCCGATGTGCATGTCGGTCGGTTGGGCGACGACCCCGCCCAGCGCCCCTCGGTGTTCGCGCGTGTTGGCCCAGTCATCCTCAGACAGCGGCATGAAAAAGGATCCCGTGCAACGATCTTGCAGGAGCACGCCCGGCTCACGGAGCGTGTTTGCGGCGATAAATACATCCGCGGCGGAGACCAGGCGTCGAAAATGTCGCGCAGCGTCCTCGACGCTGTAGGCGCCAGTAAAGCGGAGATACGCGGCGTCCTCAGGCGTCGATCAGCGCACTACCACAGCACGTCGACGCCAAGGTCCGTGAATGCCGTGTCATTCGTCACGACCGCTGCCCCGAGGGTGAGCGCCTGCGCGCCAATCAGTCGATCGAACGGATCGCGATGCGAGCCGGCGAGCTGTCCCGCGCGGATCGCCGAGGTCGCGTCAACGTCAAGCAATCGAAAACCATCGGCCTCCACCACGTACGCGAAATCATGGAGCATCGCCGGCGGGACGGTGAGCTTGCCGAGCCGCACTTTTGTAGCGATCTCGAAGGCGCTGGCGGCGCTGACGTACACGACACGCTGTGGTGCCTCCAGCATTTCCGACCGGGCCAGCGTCGAGAGCCGCGGACTGTCCGCGTGCCAGAAAATGAAGGCGACCGTGTCGAGAAGCAGTGGCCGATCGAGCGATGTCACACGCCCCACATGTCGGCGTCCGCGTCGACGAGCGGCGCGAACGCGTCGTCGGTGAAGTGAATGGTATCCTTGAATCGCCCCGGCGTCGGTACGGGCACGAACGGGCGCAGCTCGGCCATGGGGTGCCCGTTCACACTGATGACGTAGCCTTCACCAGAGGCCGCCACTTCGCGGACGAGGGCGGCCAGCTTTGCTTTCGCTTCGGAGATCGGAATGGTCGCCATGACTGGTTAATATAAATTGACCTATCAGATAGGTCAATTGGGCGCTTTTCGAATGTACGGTCGCTAGTGGTCGCCCGTCTCCAGTCTGTGGACGTGCGGCCAGCAGCCACGAAGTGAGGGCGCGTGCACACGCAGCGACCGGGTCCACGCGCGCGAAACGTCGCATCATGGACAACAGCGAGAGCGGCGTGAACCCGGGGTCCTTGCCACACGCCGCCCAGCAGATCGCGGCGAGTGGGAATTGCTGATGCAACTCCAGAATGTCGATGTAATCGCGCGTTTCCGTACGCGCAGCAAGCGTGAGGGCTTTGTTGGTCGCGGCGTCAAAGTGGTGCAAGCGCCAGCCCAGGAGCGGGTCCTGCACAATGGGGAAAAACCGAAACGCCGAATCTGCCGCCCAGTCAATGGCCAGCACTTCACCCGATGACGAACGCACGCGAGCGGCTCGGAATGTTGCCTCGCGCGTCCACTCATCGAACCGTGGTGCGGGCTCCACGTTGAAGTGCGCGCTGCGCAGACTCTCGATGTCCGCTTCACTGGCGCGCACGACTTCGCCGGCCACTTCGTGAAAGATGTCAAAGTCGCGCGAAAATCTCGGCGAGTCGTCGGTCGCATTGGAAATAATGCCGCCGGCAAAGTGACTTTCCGGCGATTGATTCCTGGCGAGAACGGTCAGGACGGTCTTTTGAAATTCGCTGAGAGGCATTGGTCGAGATGCTGCGCGGCCGTCCACGCCTCTCGGTTACCGTATTTGCGAAGATTCTGCACCACCAAGCGCACATCGTCGGCCGACAGGAGGCGCGCGTCGGGTCGCCAGAACCAGAAACACTCGGGGAACCGCACAACCAGTGCTGCCGCGGACGCCAAGAGAGTCGCCCGCGCGCTGTCAGTCGCATCGCCGTTCGCCCCTGCCTCGTGCTTCATGGACGAAGCATATGGCACATAGTGCCTTCGATCAACAAAACGTGCGTGCCAACATGCGTGTTTGGCGCCCTCACGGCGTCTTCCCCGCCAGTTTCGCCCGCACCTCATACGTTCAAGATAGCGTACGCGGACGCCACTGGCGCCCGCACCGTCTTGGACCGTCTCGGGGGGAGGTCGCTCATCGCGGACGCCCGCCGTTGGGCGACGTGAACAGCGCCACGTCGAGGCCGAGGCGGCGCACGATGGCGGCGAAGCGCGGGCTGGCGCGGAGGGGATCGTAGCGGCGGTCCCCCAGTGGCATATTCACCGCCAGACCGGTCTCCAGGAGATCAGCCGCGCGCTCCATGGCTGTGAGAGCCTGCGCGGTATCGCCGGCGCCCAGCCAAGCAGCGGTCAGCGAGGAGTTGATGCGCGGACTGCCTGCGTATCGAACGGCGAGCTGGCGTGCCAATGCGGCGGCACGGGCGGTGTCTCCTGTCGCACCGAGGACGTACGCGGCTGTACCGAGCATCGAAATGTCACGCGACGTTCGCAGCATGACCTCGGCTCGCCGAGCCGCTTCGGACGCCTGCCCGCCCCCGAGCAGCGCGACCAGCGTATAGGTCGTGGAACCACTGACGGTCGAGTCGATCTCCCACGCGCGGTTGCCGGTGGCCATCGCCTCGGCGTGCTGACCGGCCATGGACAGCGCAAGTGCGGCGACGCCGAGGATAATTGCGTTCACCGGATCCAGCGCCGCGGCCTCTCGAGCCTCCGCCACGGCCTGATCCATGCGCCCGGTCGCCATGAACAGTCGGCTGCGATACAGGTGCGCCACCGAGCTACGGTCATCGAGTTGCACCGCGCGCTGCGTAGCCGCGTCCGCGTCCCGCCAACGATGCTGGTACATGCGCGCGAGTCCCACATTTGCCCACCCGTCGGCAGACGTGGAATCCAGCGCAACAGCGCGCTCGCCTGCCGCGAGCGCCTTGGGCAACGCGTCCCTCATTGCGACGTCGGTGTGGATCGCCAGCGCAATCCATGTCAGCCCCAGACCGGCATAGGCACGTGCAAACATCGAGTCCTGGGCAATCGCCTGCTCGAAGTATTCGCGGGCACGCACCAGGCTCGGTCCGCGGCGCTGGTAGAAGTACATCCCGCGCTGGTACTGATCGTAGGCCTCGCGATTGTCGGTCCCGCGCGCCATCGCGGGCGCACTGCTTGCGCCACCCGCCAACGTCACGCGCAACGCACTGACAATCGCCTTCGCGATGTCATCCTGCACCGCAAACACATCGTTCGCGTCACGTTCAAACGTTTCGCTCCACATCATCAAGCCGCTACCAGCGTTGGTGAGTTGCGTAGATACGCGCAACTTTTCCCCAGCGCGGCGCACGGTGCCTTCGAGCACGGCGCCCACGCTCAACGCTTTGCCAATGTCCTGCGCCGACATGTTCTTGCCGCGGAACGCTGCGGCGGAACTGCGGCCCGCGAGTTGCAAACCCGGTACTTTCGTAAGCGCGTTGGAGAGTTCGTCTGCCATGCCCTCGGCGAAGTACGCGTTGGCGGTGTCACCGCCCACGCTCTCGAAGGGCAGCACGACAAGCGAACGCACGGGGGCGATGGAGTCGCCAGCGCTGGTGCCCAGTGCCGGCGTCGTTGGGGCACCAGCGCGTTGGCGCGTCACGGCCCATGCAGCGAAAGCCAACGCTACCACGCCCAATCCCGCGACCAGTATGCGGCCGCGAGCGGGTGCGCCATGTGGCCGCAATGCAGCAGTAGGCGATGTTTGTCCCCCCGGCGTCGATACCCCATCCAGCGCCTCCAGCAATTCCCCCGCTGCTTGCGGACGCTGCGCGGCATCCTTGGCCAGACTCCGTGTGACCGCATCACTAAGCGCCACAGGCACGTCGGCCCGTCGCGATGCCAGCGCCACCGGTGCCTGCGCCATATGCGCCGCAATCATCGCATGTACCGACGTCGCCTCGGCAAACGGATGCGCACCCACCAGCAGCTCGTACGCCATCACGCCCCACGCATAGAGATCGGCGCGATGATCGGTGCGCGGATCGCCCGCCGCCTGTTCCGGCGCCATGTAGGCCGGCGTGCCCAGCGAGTTGCCAGCCTGCGTCAGCATCATGGACGCGCCGTCACCCTGCGTGCGCGCGTCACTCATCGCCTTGGCAATACCAAAGTCGGCCACCATCGCCGCACCACCGGACAACAGCACGTTCTCCGGTTTGATGTCGCGATGCACGACCCCTTGGCCATGCGCATACGCCAGGGCCCGCGCGATGTCGCGCAGGATGCCAACCGCTTCGCTCAACGGCAACGGCCCGCGAGACAGCCGGGCGCGCAGCGTTTCACCGCGCACGAACGGCATGGTGTAAAACGGCAGCCCCGCCGCCACACCGGCCGAGTGCAACGGGACGATGTTGGCGTGCTGCAACCGCGCGGCGAGTTTCACCTCGCGCGCGAATCGCTCGGTGTGATCGGAGAAGCCCGGGTCGTGCAGGATCTTCAGAGCGGCGACACCGCCGGTCACTCGGTCGCGCGCGTGATAGACCGTGCCCATCCCGCC
>JANLVM010000535.1:0-3312 GCA_031364015.1 Gemmatimonadaceae bacterium | reverse complement strand
CCCGCCTACCGACCGGCAAGGAACGGTACCACGCCAACGGTGACGTAGAGTGCCACCGTCCAGAGTCCGGCGAGCAGCTCGAGGTGCTTACCGTGTCCGCGTTTCGGCACCCGCGCGAGAGCGAGTCCGGCCAGGCATGACGCGATGAACAGCAGGCCCAAAACTATCGCGACCATTCTGGCATTGTGAACATGCGCGCCGGCCAGCGTGGCGAACATGGCCGTGACGGCCATGACCACAAGCCACGCCACGATCGCGCGTGAACGTCCCCATACTCGCGTGTATGTCTCCACGCCGGTCTCCTCGTCTTCGGGCGCCCTGAGCTTTCGTCCGATCTCCACGACCATGCCGTTGAAGAAGCTGGCGACCAGAAACCAAGCCAAACCAATCCGAAATGCTGGAGCAGCGTCGGACACGCGCATCCAATCGCACGCCGTCGCGTAGAGATCGATAAGCGGAATGACCAACATGTGCGTCCACAGCGTCATGAACGGACGTTGGCGCAAGTAATCGTGCAACCAGAATTCGCGCGCCATGAACCACATGTAGCCCCACACGAGCACGAGCAGCGCGACTAACCAGGGCGAAAGCCAGACGGCGAGTAGTGCCTGCACTGCCATGGCTGCGAACGCGAGATTACGCAGCTCACGCAGCGTGACCAGCCCTCGGGGCACCGGGCGATACGGGCGCCAGCGTGTATCATCGGCCAGATCCTTGTGCTCGTCGGCGACGCGCAATTGAAAGAAGAACAACAGGGAACTCACAAAGGCCACCGCCAACGATAACGTCGCCACTGCGCCGCGTGCGTCTGTTGCCGTCGCGCGGAGCTGCGCGGAAAAGCAGACAGCGCCGGACGAAAAGGCGAGAATGAGTGCCCCATTGCCAACCAGCGGAAAACGCTCGCGCTGATAGATGTACCATCGGGACAGCGTCATCACGCGCGGTCTGAATCGCTCACGCCGCGCGCGAGCTTCGCATGTGCCGACGTGAAGTGACCGGCCACGATTGCTGCCACGATGGACAGCTCGCCGGCCAACGACAACCCCGCGCAGACTTCGGCAAACGCGTTCGCGCTTCCCTCACCGGACAGGCCGAGGATGTCGAGACACGCGCGTTGGCTTGGCAGAGACGTGCCGCCGCCTACCGTGCCCACGATCAGGTTGGGCAGTGTCACCGACGCATACAGGTCGCCATTCGCGGTGAGTTCGTAGCGCGTCACGCCCACCGCAGACTCGGCTACGCAGGCGGCGTCCTGACCGCAGGCGATGTACACGGCGGCCAGTCCGTTGGCGTAGTGTCCCTGCACGCCGATGGTTCCGCTCAGCACACCGCCTACGGCCGACATGCGCCAATAGTTCGCCATCATATCCGGCGTGGTATGTAGAATGCGCTTTACCAACGCGCGCGGCACTGTGCATTCACAGGTAACGCTCCGGCCGCGTCCACCGAGAAATGACTGCTGGCTTGCCTTCTTGTCGCCGGAATGGTTGGCCTCGACAAACCAATAGCGAGGGCGCACCGGACAGTGCGTCTCGATGTACTGACAGAGGGCCTGGGTGGCGATGGTGACCATGTTCTGACCTGACGCTTCACCGGTGGTGAATTCGAAGATCAGGTAGACATTGTTCCCGTCGAGATTGACCCGCATGTCACGCATTCGGCCGAATCGGGTGGTGGCTTCCGCGACCGAGCGAAGCTGATCGATGGCGCGAACAGCCCAGGCGACAAACTCGCCTGCTTCGGCCATGGTGGTGAACGCGAAGCCGGGTGCGCGCGTGACGCCCTCGTGCAGCAGGATCGCCGTGCAGCCACCGGCCTCGCTGATGACCAGCGCGCCCCGGTTGTAGGATGCAACCAGCGCCGCTTCGGTGGTGGCCAAGGGCACATAGAAGTCACCTTGCGCGTACGTGCCGTTCACCCGAAGCGGACCGGCGATGCCCACTGGCACTTTCACGGTGCCAACGAAGTTCTCGATATTGCGGGCGAAGGTAGCGGCAGCCGCGAGTGTGGTTTCGTCAAGCAGCGTTTGCTTCGCGGCGCTCGCATGCGCCAGAACCTGCCATCGATCGTCAATATCGGCGTCGGAGAGACGTGACGCGCCGGGAATGCGCTCAGGGCGCGGGTGGTTCTTGGGCGCCAGTCGAGCGCGCAGTTCCTCGGCGGTCTGTTCGCGGAGCAGCGCGTCGAGTGAGGCGCTGGCGCTTCGGTGGTCGATGGTCATGGCAGGGAAGTGAACGTGATCATCGCATGAGGATCGGCGACAAGGTCGCGAAGAACAACTACGTCAGACGACGTATGAAGCGCGCGAGATCATTCGCCCAACCGTGATTTCGCGATCGCGCGAACTCCTTCGAAGTACCTCAGGTGCGTGAGACGCAGCGCGGCTTGGTCGGGGGCCTCCAGAATGACGACCTCGTGCTGAATATCCTGCCTGTGCAGGCGCAACTCCAACTCAAGGCGGGCCGCGCTCGCATCGGCTCGGGCCGTGTCCGGGTACTCTCGAATCTCCACGATCTGGCCTTCACTGCGGTTGTACTGAATCAGAAATAGCATTTTTAGAGACCGAGTTTGAGTGGGACGTACTGCACGGCCCATATCACGACGCCCCCGAGTTGAGTATTCGCCTCAGCGATGTCAGAATCGCGCGCACCCTCACGTTCAAGGGTCTCCAATGCCGCTGAGGTGATTCGAAGTTTTTCTCTAGCGACCGGGTCGCCCGCGCCGTACTTGATTCCGACCCCGAAAACGTCGGACAGCTTCTCGGACAGCTCAGCCCACCAATGCTGTTCCAGAGTGCGAACCTGGACCTCCACCGCGTGACCTTCGACTGGTACGACTACGTGAACCGCTCGGTAACCATGGCTCGGCACCTCTCGTCGATCGATGAACTCCGCATTCGGAAACAGCTGGGTGAGGCGTACCACGGTCAGCGTCTGCGATTTCAAATTCGGAACAACGATCCTGCATCCAGCGATATCCTGGATCTGAGTCAGTCGGATGCTCTCTCTGCGCAGCTTGTCGACAATTGCTTGCCTCGACTTGGCCGGTCGCCCGGTCGGTACGAACTCCAGTTCTCGCCGTTCGTAGCCGATCACCAAGCCGGTCGACCTGAGATTTGCTGGCCATCGCATCCTGTGAGGTGTAGATCCCGTACATGTCGAATTTAGACGTTCCGTCCCCCAATGGCATCGATAGACGCACGTTTCTACAGCGTGCGGGTCTGACCGCGGGCGGAATGGCCCTTCAAGGTCTCTTCCCAACCCTCGCATTGGGTACACCGGTTGCAAGACGGGCCGCTCCAACAGGGCGCTT
>JANLVM010000516.1:0-7446 GCA_031364015.1 Gemmatimonadaceae bacterium | reverse complement strand
GAACGCTTTTATCGCGCCGATCCGGGTCGGTCACGCGAAGCGGGTGGCACCGGACTTGGGCTGGCCATCGTGCGACATCTCGCGGAGGCCCATGGTGGTAGGGTTCGCGCCGACAGTGCGCCTGGTATCGGGACAACCATTGCGGCATTCTTTCCGCGGACCGACGCGCCTTCGGTCTGACTCGATTTAGCCCTGTGCGTTAGCCCTGTGCGTTAGCCCTGTGCGCGACCGTCGCCTGGCGCTTCCACCGGATTCTCGCGTGGCCTTTCGTCCGATTCCTGTGGTGTAAGCCCGTCCGCCTCACGCTCACCCAATTGGAGCGCAGACAACGTGGCGAGCGCCGCAGTCGCGGGCGGCACCGCCTCCACCTTACGCGGTCGCTTGCCCGCGTACGCTTCGGTAATAAGCCGCGGCAGCATGATTCCTGATGGTCCCTCTACGGCCAATACGCTCGGCCCACGACGCTGTCCTTCCATAGAGGCATTGACCACAATGACCGTTGCACCGTGCGCTGCAGCAACCCACGGGAGTGACGCAGCGGGCTCGACAACATTGGATGTTCCAACCGAGAGAAACACATCGCAAGCCACAGCCGCATCGCGCGCCAGTTGGTACTGATCCATTGGCAGCGGCTCACCAAACCACACGACATCGGGGCGCATGAGTGCGCCACAGGACTCGCAGCTCGGTGGCGCGTCCGATTGCTCCGGCGTGGGATCGATGGTTCCCGCGCACCCTTCGCTGCATCGTGCGCGCATGAGCGATCCATGCAGCGACACCACGTCGCGACTGCCGGCGCGCCGATGCAGATCGTCGACGTTCTGGGTGACCAACGTGCAGTGTGCGACGCGACTCGCCAGGTTGGCGAGCGCCAGATGGCCCGGGTTGGGGACGGCGGCCCGGACCATGGCTCGACGGGCCGCATACCACTGCCAGACGCGTCGTGGATAGCTGCGGAAGGCGTCGGGCGTGGCGAGATCCTGCGGCGAGAATTGCGCCCAGTGCCCGGTGAGCGCGTCCCGGAAAGTGGGAATCCCACTTTCGGCCGATGTCCCGGCCCCGGTGAGGACGCACACATGTTCAGCCGACCGCAACGCGCGAGCGGCGACCGACAGGGCTTCGGAGCGCGTCTGCGGGTCGGTAGTGGGCGGCGACGCCACCCGCCGTGGGTGGATGTCGGAGCCGTTCGAAGAGGGGGAGGCAGTCATTCGAGGCGAGATTACACAACCCGAGGCCGATCGGCAACCTGGCACAGGCGATTTTCGGTCCGGAATTCGCGGTTTGGCGCTCCGAGGGAGGTCGGCTTGTGATTGGCCGTGACACGTTCGTTGCAATTCCGTAGGCAGATCGAAACTTGGGTCACGGAGCTTTGGGTATTCCGGTATGGCACCGTTTCCGTGCTCGGGATCCAACCAAATCGATATTCCGACTCTGACTACGACACTATATGCGAACGCACGCCAACGCGACTTGCCGCTCTACCACGCCCACCATGCTGCGCAGGATCTCTGCTGCGGTGCGGTGGGTAGCGCTGGTGGGGGTGGTCTCGGCACCGATCGCGGCGCTGCACGGGCAGGATGTAGCACCGGTCGGGAAGATTGCGGGGCGAATCATCGATGGGGCGTCTGGTCAGGGCCTCGTCGGCGTGCAGATCCAGCTGGTGGGCACGACCAATGGTGCGATGTCTGGCATTGACGGCCGGTACATCATTACGAGAGTGCCCGCAGGAACGGCGACTGTACAAGCCCGTCGCATCGGATACGGTCCAAAGACGGTGACGGGCATCATCGTGCCCGCGGATGGCGGTGTCGAACTGGATATCACGCTCAAGACGGCCGATGTGCAGCTCGTGGCGGTCAGTGTCACGGCCAGCAAAGAGAAGGGCTCGGTCAACGATGCGCTCGACCAGCAGAAAAACGCCACCAATGTGGTCAATGCCATCACCGCGGAGCAGATCGCTCGCAGCCCAGACGCCGACGCCGCGCAGGCTGCACAACGCGTATCTGGCGTCACCGTGCAAGATGGCAAGTATCTTCAGGTGCGCGGCCTCGGTGAACGCTACACCACCGCGTCATTGAACGGCGCGCGCATTCCAAGTCCGGAACCCGAACGTAAGGTGATTCCGCTCGACCTCTTTCCGTCCAGCCTGCTGCAGGAAATCACGACGAGCAAGACGTTCACACCGGATCAGCCCGGCGATTTTGCCGGCGCCAACGTGAACATCCGTACGAAAGAATTTCCGGCCAGTCGTCAGATCAACTACACGACGACTTTTGGCGGCAACAACCGCGTGCTCGGACAGACGCTACCCATGGCGCCGCGCGCCGGTGGCGAATTGGTTGGTTTCTCGTACGGTGCGCGCAAGGCACCGACCGCCTTGGCGCAGGCCAATTTCTTTGGCAGCGTGTCACAATCGCAGTTCAATCAGATGGCGCGCCAGCAGCGAAACGTCTGGGATGCCGCGCCGCGCATTGGCGGACTCAATGGCTCGTTTGGCGCGTCGACCGGCGGCAACACCATTCTTGGAAAGCGCGTGGGATACGTGCTGAGTGGGAATTACGGATACTCTGAGGAAGTGCGCGCCAACGAACGCTTCGCCGTCGGCAATCAAGGTCCGAACAACACCGTGGTTCCGCTCACCTCGCTCGTCGGTTCCACCGGACGTTCCAGCATCCAGTGGGGAGGTATCGCGAACTTCGCGACGCTGCTTGGTCAGAGCTCGCGTCTCTCGCTCAATACCACTCTGACACGCAGCGCCGACAACGAGGCCCGGTCAGATCGTGGCTTTGACGAGAATTTGTCTGATAGCATTGCGCGGACCACGCTCCGCTATGTCGAACGCGGCGTCGCCACGGTCACCGGTCAAGGCGAACATCAGTTGAACGATCGCAATAAGACTTCCTGGTCGGCGACGTATGGCAGCACCACGCGTCGAGAGCCCGACCGATCCGACGTGGTGTACTCGCGCGGATCGGACGGCACATTCTCGTTGCTGGCGTCGCTGGACGGCGCGCGCCGACTGTATTTCAAGCTCAACGAGAACAACACAACCTTCCAGCTAGACCACGCACTCCAGCTCGGCGCGGTCTCGAAGCAGAACATGCTCAAGGTCGGCGCCTACACGCGCGGTACGGATCGACAGTCGGACGCACCGATTTATGCCTTCATTTCGCGCGCACCGTCGTCGCTGCTCACGCAAAGTCCGAGCGTCATCTTCGGCGCGACCCAGGCATGCGACAGCTGCTCGCTGATCAATGTGCAACCGATCGGACAGGCGGGTTCCTACACGGCGACAGATCGCACCTCGGCGGGCTACGCGATGCTTGACTGGGGCCTTCGCGAGAACGTGCGCATTATCGCCGGTGCGCGCGTGGAAACGGCCAAGATTGGGGTCGATGCCAGCACACAGGGTGGCTTCACTGCCGCCGCACGACTCAACAACACCGACGTGCTCCCGTCGCTCTTGATCAATACGCGTCTCTCGGAAACACAGAATCTCCGCTTCGGGATTACGCGCACATTGGCTCGGCCAGAGTACCGCGAACTGGCGCCGGTCACGTTCCGCGACGTACTCGGGGGCGTCAGCGTGACAGGAAACGACAAGCTCCAGCGATCCCTGATCGATAACTACGATTTGCGCTACGAGATCTTTCCAAACGCCGGCGAGGTGCTGAGCATCGGCGGCTTCGTAAAGAGGTTCGACCGTCCGGTGGAGCGCCTGGAGTCGGCGACCTCCGGCGCCTATCAGGCGCTGTATCAGAACGCGATCGGTGCGACGGATGTCGGTATCGAACTCGAGGCGCGGAAGCAGCTCGGGTTTCTCGGCTCGTGGGCCGAGGCCTTCACCGGGTTCTCGAACGTGACGTTGATGTCCTCAAAGGTGTCGCTCGACACGACTCGAGGACTGGCGGTCACCGACCGCACCCGTCGCCTGGTGGGTCAGGCACCGTATGTGGTAAATGCCGGACTCACCTACTCGTCGCGCAGCGGACGCACCAACGCCACGCTGTTGTATAACGTCGTTGGCGAGCGCATCTACGCCGCCGGTGTGGCGCCCCTCCCCAACATTGTCGAAGCGCCGCGCGACATCGTGGACTTCTCACTGCGTTTCCCGGTGTGGCGCGAAGTATCCGGTCGCCTGGATGCGCGGAATCTCCTTGATGCGCGCTATCGGTTCATGCAAGGCAATCTGGAGCGCGAAGGCTACAACTCCGGCCGCACGATCTCGGTGGGATTCTCCTGGCGTCAGTAGTCCAGTCCGTCGGACCGCAGTCGCTGATCACGGCCGTGCCGCGCTTTCCCTGGCGTGACACGACCGTGACGCGTTCATGACCGTGTCGCCACATCAATTCGCTTTCGTAAAGATGACCGCGTCGCCTTCATCGATCGGTCGCTCACTCTCCATCAACATAGGTACTCCGATGACGATGTCTCTGCGCGTTCGCGCAGTCGTCGCAGCCACGACCGCAGTCTTTGCGCTGTCCGCATGTGGCAGCGCTGATCCTGTTGCACCTTCGGCGAAGGGCTCGCTCGTCGTGACGATTTCCGGCCTGCCAGCGGCGACCAACGCCAGCGTCACGGTGACCGGTCCTGGTTCCTTTTCTCAGTCCCTGACCGCTTCGCAAACCCTCAGCGTCGATGCGGGGAGCTACTCCGTCGCGGCCGCGCAAGTCACGGTGGGGATTGCCCGCTATAACGCCACGATCACGGGATCACCGGCCGCCGTGACGTCGAACGGCACAAGCACGGTGACCGTCGCGTACAGTGCCACCGCCAACCCGACCATCGTGCTGAGCGGTTCCATCGCGGCCAGTCGGACGCTGACGCCCGATACGAACTATGTGATTCGTGGTTTTGTCTACGTGAATAGTGGCGCCACGATGACCATCAACGCGGGCACCAGGCTGGTCGGTGATACGACGGCCCTCGGATCGGCCCTCTTTGTCCTTCGCGGGGCGCGAATTGTTGCCAATGGCACGTCGACGCAGCCGGTGGTGTTCACGTCGCAGCGTAGCGCGGGCAACCGCTCACCTGGCGATTGGGGCGGACTTATCATCGTCGGCAATGCTCGCAACAACCGGTCGGGCAGCATCATCATCGAAGGTTCGAACGGCTCGGTGGTTGGCGCCGATCCAAACGGAACCGTCTACACCGGCGGTACGCTCGATACCGACAACAGCGGCACGCTGCGCTACGTGCGCGTCGAGTTTGCAGGCTATGCCACCCTTCCAGACAACGAACTCAACTCGTTTACGTTTGCCGCAGTCGGCAGCGGAACGACCTTTGAGTACCTGCAGTCGGTGGCAGGGTTGGACGATTCGTTCGAATGGTTCGGTGGTACCGTGGACGGGAAGTACCTCGTATCATACGAGGCGGGCGACGATCATTTTGACACGTCGGAAGGGTATAGCGGTCGCAACCAGTTCCTGATTGCGTATCAATCAACCTTCCTCACACCTCGCGCTGGCGCGGGTGCGATTTCTGCAGATCCGCAGGGTTTTGAGGTCGACGGCTGCAATGGCGGCGGTTGTACGGCACCGGCGGGCGCAAACGCCCAGAGCTCTGGTCGCGACAACGGTCTGTATACGATGAACCTGTTCGCGAACTTTACGGTTATCGGCGTCGGGGCCACGCAGACGACCCCGACCAATGGTGGCATCGGCATGGTGCTCCGTCGTGGCACGGGCGGCTACTACATCAACGGCGTGGTAGCACGCTGGCCACGTCAGGCCATTTCGCTCCGCGACTCGACATCCAATAATCGATTCATCGTTGACTCGCTCATCACGCGCAATCTCTACTTCGCCGACAACGGTCTGCAGAACTCCGGCGTGATGTTCGACCCGACGGGCACGAACTTCGGCCAGGACGTTGCGTTTAGCGGCAGGACCTCCAACATCGTTGTCGCGGCGGGCACCGTAACGGCCGCCAGTCTGTTCACCGCCCTGCCGGCGGGTTCAGCGACAACGACCGGAGCCGATTTCGACTGGTCGCCCTCGGCAACATCTCCGATCTCTACCGGCGGACTGAATACTTTTGCTGGCGACCCACGCATTGCCGCACGTGTCGGGACGTCTATCACTCCAACCGCATACCGCGGTGCGGCCGCTCCTGGTGGAACGAAGTGGTGGGCCACCTGGACAAGCTACGTTCGCAACTGATCTGAAATCATGAGTACTCGTTTCGCTTCGGTGGCGGTCACTTTTGGGATGGCGTGCGCGCTGGTGATCGGCGGCTGTCGCGGCCGGGACACCGCGAGGTCTTCCGCCGACTCACAGGCGGCTCACATTCGCGAAGTCGTCGCCGCCGGGGGAGTAGTGGACTCCATTCTGCCAATCGCCGAGCAACTGCGGCGTTTTCGGGTAGATGTTCCGGAGCGCCCGGACTCTCTTCGCGACGGCGGCACATCGATTGACGCACTCGTGCGACGCTGGGGTCGCGCGGTCGCTGGGAGCGACACCACCGCGCTGAATGCGATGACGCTTACCCGCTCCGAATTCGCCTGGATCTACTACCCCGGCTCGAAGCTCAGCAAGCCGCCGTATGAGGCACCTCCGCAGCTCCTGTGGGCTCAAATTCTGGCCAATTCCGACGGCGGTGCTCGCCAGCTGATCCAACGATTCGGTGGGTCGCGCTTTGACGTGTTGTCCGTCAGCTGTCCGCCCGCGAGCGACACCACGGTGTCGAGTCGGGTATATACCGATTGCCGTGTGCGCGTTCGTGTGGCTGACGGTGTTGTACCTGAGGATCGATTGTTCGGCTCGATCGTGGAACACCAGGGACGCTTCAAGTTTCTGGGCTACACCAACAGTCTGTAGTCGGAGGCAAATGAACCTTCAGTCCATGCCCATCCTCCGCGCGCGTGATCTACTCCCGCTCGCCTTGATGCTGTTCGCCGGTTGCGGGCCCCGCGAACAGGCACCAGTTGTCGACTCCGGCCAGGCATCGGCCGTTGCCAGCACGCGCGTGGACCTCACGGGCGCTGGCGCCACGTTCCCGTATCCGCTGTACTCGCGCTGGTTCAACGACTATGCGCAACGCACGAACGTGCGCATTAACTACCAGTCCATCGGATCCGGTGGCGGCATTCGGCAGATGCTCGAGGGCACCGTCGATTTCGGCGCCACCGACGTGCCAATGACCGACCGTGAACTGGCGCAGGCTCCACACCCGATTCTTCACATTCCCACGGTCCTCGGTGCCGTGGCCGTCACGTACAACTTGCCGGCGCTCAAGCGACCGCTGCATCTGTCCGGCGAGCTGCTGGCCGACATTTTCCTCGGACGCATTACGAAGTGGAACGACGCGCGACTGCTCGCACTCAACCCCGACGCGCCGCTACCGGCGAGTGACGTGCTGGTCGTCCATCGCGCCGATGGCAGTGGCACGTCGTACATCTTCAGTGACTATCTCACGGCCGTGAGTCCGGCGTGGGCGGCGGCGCCC
>JANLVM010000502.1:0-2877 GCA_031364015.1 Gemmatimonadaceae bacterium | reverse complement strand
CCGCGCGGAAACGACGAGCTTCTCACGCGCGGGTACGATTCCGCCATCGTGACGGCGTCGGCGGTCGATGCCGGCATCGATGAGAAGTATGTCGCGCGCGCGCTGATGGAAAAGGCGCAGGCGGACCGCGGCGCGCGGGCCGAAGTGACGGCCGGCGAGTTGATGCAGAAGAAGCCGAATCTCTTTCTGGGTGCGCGAACGAAGTTGGAGTACACCGCCGCCTTCGAAGGCGAGCTGAGCGGCGACGATTTCGAGGAGATTGCCGATGAAGTCCGTCGCGCCTTGGGCGAGATGGTGAACGTGAGTGCCGTTGGGCGATCGCTCACAATCAACACGGCGAGCGCCGCCGGTCGTCAGAACTTCGGCCCGGTGCGGTCGCTGCAACTGCACCTCGCGTCCAGGCACGGACGCACGCAGGTGCGTATCTATGAAGACCTCACCACCGCGGCCGGCCAATGGTTTGTCGGATTGGGCGTCGGCGCGGGAACCGGGCTGAGCGCGCTGATCGGTGGACTGACGGCCGCTACCACGCATAGCCCGCCGCTGGTGGTTGGCATGATCGCCCTGTGGCTGGGCACCGTGTTCGGCACGTGCCGTGCCATCTATGGGCGGACCGTGCGCAAGCGCGACGCCGAGATGCAGGACATTCTGCGTCGCGTCATTGCCCGCGCGGAACAGGTGCTGGACGAGCGCCGTGCCGCGAAACGACTGGGCGACGCCTCGCGCCCGTTGCTCCCGCGCGGATAGCCGTCGCTACTTCATACGCACCCATCGCAACACTTCACGGACGCTTGGTCGCTTGCCGTACATCAGCAGTCCCACGCGATAGATGCGCGACGCCAGCCAGACAGCCCCGCACGCACCCAAGGCCACCGATAGCAGCGCCATCGCGATTTCACGGTTCGCGACCGGAGCGACCGTCATGCGCAACGGCATCACGATCGGCGCACTGAACGGCAGCATGCTCAACACGCGTGACAACATGCTGTCCGGCTGAAACAGGATGTTCTGCGCGAACATGATGCTGCTCACCAACAGCAGCACCACCGGCATCTGGGCCTGCTGGGCCTCCTGTTCACTGTTCACGGTGGCGCCGACAGCGGCGAAGAGCCCCGCGTACAGCATGAACCCCAGCACGAAGAACGCGACCAGGATGGCGCCGGTGCCCCAGGACAGGTTGGGCAGCGTGATCGGTGCGGACGCCGCACCGAACTTCGCCAGGATTGGTACGCGCACCTTGTACATCACGAAACTCATCGACAACCAGAGCAGCAACTGCGTGAGCCCGACGCCGCCGACGCCGATCACCTTTCCCGCCAGCAGCTTCGAAGCGGACACGCTTGAGATCACGACTTCCGCCACGCGAGACTGCTTTTCTTCCAGCACGCCGCGCAACACGTTGAGACCGTATATGAAGATTGTCATGTACAGCAGCATCGCGATGGCAAGGCCGAAGAAGATATTCAACTGACCGGAGCCGCCGCGTCCCTGCTTGGTCAGTCGTTCGGTAGCCACGCTCATGTTGATCTCGGTCAACTGGCGCCCCACCTCCGGATCGATCCCCAGCTTTTGCATGCGGAGCGCCAATACCTCGTGCTGTACCGCGCGCTCGAGCTTCTGCATGTCAAAAATCGCTGACGTGTTGCTGCCCGCGTAGCGTGCCCGTTTTCCGTCGACCGACAAGGAATCGAGAATCAGGTAGCCTTTGACCGACTCACTGATCACCTGTTGTGCGGCCGCCTCCTCGGCCGCCGCAATGCCGCCAGTCGGAACAGTCATTACGCGAGGCGTCGCGCCGCCGCCGCCGATGCCGCCCGCCAGTCGCGCCGCCACACGCTCACCCAATCCCATCCCGGTGGCGTCGACGATCACGATATTGGAGGAATCGCGTGCCCCCTTGTCGCGTGACGAAATCAAGGCGGGAAGAAACATGAGTGCGCCAAAAAACAGCGGACCAAAGACCGTGGCGATCAAGAACCACTTCGAGCGAATGCGCTCGACATACTCGCGGCGGATGACCGCCATCAGCTTACCCATGACCGCTCATCCCCGCGTCAACGTGTGTAGCACCAACCTTCTCCAGAAAAATGCGATGCAGAGATGGACGTACCAGTTCGAACCGTTCGATCGGCGCCCCAGCGGCGACCAGCGCTGAGAGGATCGCGGGCGCCTTCGCGCCGTCTGCCAGTTCGAGTTCCAGATACCGATTCGAGTCATCAACACGCGCAATCAACCGCGTGTCCCGCAGGACCGCCTCGACCGCGGCCGACGGCGCTCCCTCCAGTCCCAGCGCGATCATCCGCGCGCCGTGAGCCTCGCGTACTTCGGCGACGCCACCATCCAGGACTTTCTCTCCTTTCGCGATGATGCACACCGAGTCACACATGCGCTCGGCGTTGTCCATGATGTGCGTGCTGAATATCACCGTGCGTCCGCGCTTCTTGAGTTCCACCACGGTGTCCTTCAACGCCTGCGCATTGATGGGATCGAGGCCGGAGAACGGTTCGTCGAGAATAACGAGTTCCGGGTCGTGCAACAGGGCGCCGATGAACTGTACTTTCTGCTGCATGCCACGCGACAGTTCGTCGACTTTACGTGCTCCCCAGTCTTCGCCGGCGGCCTTGAGCGAAAGTCGCTCCAACCACATATCAATGCGACGGTCGAGTTCTTTTCCACCGAGCCCCTTCAACTCGCCCAGGAACTTGAGCACACGCCGCACCTGCATCTTGCGGTACAGTCCGCGCTCCTCGGGGAGATAGCCAACGCGATCGACCAGTGCCGGATCGCTATGGGGCGAGCCGAGGATGCGAATGGTGCCCTCGTCGGGGGCGATGATATTGAGCATCATGCGGATCGTCGTCGTCTTGCCCGCGCCGT
>JANLVM010000499.1:0-2557 GCA_031364015.1 Gemmatimonadaceae bacterium | reverse complement strand
CCTCAGGAACTCGAGTCAAGTCGCCAATGTCATCAAAACCGATGTTACCCCCCGCATGACGAAGAGCACCGAGAATGAAAATTTCAAGAGGTGCAGCTTCGTTTTCGTGATCCGGAAAGTAGCCGCCCGCGCGAGCATCTTTGACAAATTCCAAATAGTCATCGAATTGGAGATGAAATCTTGTCCTAAACTGCTTAAGCGTTTTGCTGCGTAACGAGTCGCTGCTATCCTTCATGTAATCCCTAAAGTACTGTGATTGGCGTACATCAGCAGCTTCATAATTGTCTTCTCGAGCGTTCCCGCGCCGCAGGTGGTGGAGATGATTTCGTCGGCCGTGGGCGCCGCCTGGGCCAGCGAGTTCGAGACATCTACGATGGCCAAGGCCATCAGGACCGCGAACACACCGGCTGCGGTGCGATTGAGTTTCGATGACATACTTCCTCCAGATCTATCCGTGAAGTGGTGCGTGGCGGGATGCAGCGCACCGGTCGTGGCGGCCAACTGTGGCATTCGGCGCCGACGACAGGGCCACCATAACATCGAAGTGTCTGCCGACCATCACCGAATCGTTGCACGGTGGATCCCGATGTCGCGGCGCGTGCCGATCGTCTACCTTTCCCCGATGTCTACGCTTCAAGAAAAGATCTCCGTCGCCCTCGGTACCATCCGAAACCCTCGTACCGGCGCCGATGTCCTGAGCGCCGAAATGGTGCGCGATATCGCGACCACGACCGACGGCAAAGTGCGATTGGCTTTGCTGTTGGGAGCGGCCGATGACGCCTCGCTGGTGCGCGACGTGCGTCAGGCGATCGAGGCCATCCCCGGCGTCGTCGAGGTGCGCGTCGATGTACGTGACCCGGCGCAAGCCAATCCCGCGCCCACTCCGGCGCGCACAGGAAACACCACCGTGCCCAATTCAGGTCGGCCCGTCGCCCCGTCCACCGGTAGTGCACGTCGGCCGCTTCCCGTGATGGAAGCCCCTGCGGCGCCAAAGGCTCAATCGAAAGTTCCCGCGCCGGTGCCGTATCCGAACTTGGGTCGCATCATCGCCGTGTCGTCAGGCAAGGGTGGTGTCGGGAAAAGCACGGTCGCCGTCAACCTCGCCATCGCCCTCGCCAAACTAGGTAAGCGCGTTGGCATTATGGACGCCGATATTTACGGTCCAAACCTGCCACTCATGCTGGGCGTCGATGCGGCACCGCCCGTGCGCGACGAAAAAATCATTCCGTTGGAAGCGCATGGCGTGAAAGTCATCTCCATCGGTTTCCTCATCGAGAAAGATCAACCGGCCATCTGGCGTGGTCCCATCGTCATGAAGATCATCACGCAGTTCTTGCGCGATGTCGAGTGGGGGCAGCTGGATTACTTCCTGGTGGACATGCCACCCGGTACGGGCGATGCGCAGCTCTCGCTGGTGCAGGCCACTCAGGTGCACGGCGCTGTCATCGTTACCACACCGCAGCAAGTCGCCGTGGGTGACGCACTTCGTGGCGTGAAAATGTTCGAACGTACCGCCGTGCCAGTCCTCGGCATCGTCGAGAACATGTCGTACTTCGAAAATCCCGAAACGGGTAAACCCATCGCCGTCTTCGGTACTGGTGGAGGCGCGCGACTCGCCAAGGAATGTGACTTGCCGTTGTTGGGCCAGGTGCCGCTCGATCCGCGCATTCAGGAAGGCGGCGACAGTGGTCGCCCTATCGTAGTCGCTGAGCCGGCCTCGAAAGCAGCGCGCGAGCTGGAGCACATCGCGCAACGCGTGATCGAACGCATGGACGAGCGGTATCCCCGCTGAGCCACGAGCCGAATGCACCAGTAGGCGCGCTCGTTCGCGAGCCGCTGCCACAAACGATTCGCCGCGTCGCGCTCCCTGCGATCGCGGCGAATCTGTTGATGACGACGTTTCACACGGTCGACACGTTCTGGATCGGGCGCTACCTCGGCGCCGACTCATTGGCGGCGGTCACGGGCAGCATCTTCTGGATCTGGTTGGTCATCTCGATCGGCGAGATGGTGAGCATTGGGGTCGACGCGATCGCAGCGCGTCGTCACGGGGAGCGGCGTCCGCGGGAAGCAGCGCACGCCGTGGGCGACGGTGTGGTGTTCGGCGCCGCGCTTGGCCTGGCCATCGCGATGGTGTCGCCGTTCGTGATGACGTCGCTTTTTGCCATCATGCAAACCAATGTCGCCGTCACCGATATCGGTGAACGCTATCTGGGCGCGTATCTGATGGGCATGCCGCTCATCTTCGCGTTCTTCGCGGTGGACGCGGCATTCCGCGCTGCGGGTGACACCCGCACGCCGTTGTACATCCTGCTGTTCACGGTGGCGATGGGATTGTTGCTCGATCCGTTGCTGATTCTTGGCGCTGGTCCAATCCCGGCGATGGGGGTGCGTGGCGCCGCGCTCGCAACGCTTGTGCCGCGCGGTGTGGCGTGTGTATTGGGCGTGTGGCTGTTGCATCGTCGCGCGATGATCACGTTCTCCGCACCGCGCCTGGCGGTATGGGCGCAGGTCGCGCGCATCGGCGCACCGGCCGCGACCACGGGCGTGGTGTTTA
>JANLVM010000440.1:0-1866 GCA_031364015.1 Gemmatimonadaceae bacterium | reverse complement strand
CGCTCAGAATGGCCAGAGCTCGCCCTGGTGGTTCGTGCGCAGCACGAGAAGGGCGACGGGCTTCGACGCGATTCGCGCATTGGAGCCGGTGGGGTCGAGGCGGTCGAGGACGACACGCACCTCGTAGTCGGTGTTCGGCTCCAGCGCCGCAACCAGCAGACTTGAGAGTGGCAACAGGTAGTGTTGGCGGTCCGGTGCGGCGGTCCACCCCTCCTTGGCGAATCCAGCGGGAGCCGGTTTGGGGAGTGGCAAATAGCTGGTGCCAACCAGCGCCGACGGTAGGTCGTCGCGTCGTGCTCGACGGACATCGACGAAAAAGCTGCCTCGCCCGTCGGCCCACGCACGCTGCTGGTCGGTGATCCACACCTCCAGTGCTTCACTTCCCGCGCGAGTGGTCGACGGACTACCGGTGCGACCGAACGGACCGCGTGGGTCGTGCGTCACCAGCCACGCACTGGTGACGCGTGCACCGGACGACGTGACGCGCACATCGCCCAAATCTCTGAATCCGTCAAACTGCTCATTGACGGTCGCGGTGAGATCGTCGTGCGTGTCGCGGAAATTCGTCATCAATACGCCCAGCGAGTTCGTGACACTGAGTGCGCCGTGCGTGCCCCCTAAGGGTCGCATTCGGTTGGCGATGGAGACCAGGCCCAGTCCCACACGGAAGGCATCGGCAATCGACACCAGAATGGGCGCCGGATTGAGCGTCACGACCGTGTGTCCCCGCACAATGCGAACCGGTGCGACCGGGTAGTCGGCGTGAGCGGAGTATCGCACCCAGGTGGCCGCATCGGCGAAACCGTCGCGATCGAGGACGGTGTCCCGTCTCATGCGATCGAGAATAGATGCGTACCCCAGCGGATCGCCCGCAAACGGGTCATAGCGATACCGATCGCCCAGGCGTCCCGGGCGCCACTGAATGCGCGCCTGCAGCGTGGCATTGCGAACGACGAATACGCTGTCGCTGACTCGCATCGAGACCATCTCGACCCCGTCCATCGCCGCCAACAGGCTGGTTAACGATGCCAGCGAATCCGGGGCGGCAAACACGCCGAAACCCGTCGTCACGCCGTCGACACTGAAGGCCACATCGGTTGATGCCCGCAGCGCTTGGGCGGAGCGGAATCCACGCGCCTCGAGCGCCTTCACCACCGGCAGAAACTTTGCGTCGACCGCGCGGTTGTGTCCGTGGTCGGACAGCATCACGATCTCCAGCGTCTGTCCAGTGCGCCGCAGGTACTCCGCGCCCAACGCAATGAGCTTCGCGTCGAGATGCTGGAGATACGTGTCCAGATCTCCGCGCGTGTGCTGGAGCGCGTCGGGACCCACGTTGTACACGTACACCGTGGGTCGGCCACTGAACGAAAAGAAATCGCGGACGGCGACGTTCACCTCGCGACGCGCAATCGTATTGGAGATCAGATAGGCGCCGAGGTGATGGAACTTGGCGCCGAACGCCATGTCCATCCGATCCTCGAACTCAATGGGGCGAATCGCGTCGAGGGGTGCGCCCACCACGTCGTTGGCACCGGCGCTGTAGTAGATCCGCTGGTACCCGCGTGGCGGCAGCACCCGGAAGATCTCGTGCCACGCAATGTCGCTGATCGAGGGAAACGTCGACACCAGTCGACTCGGCGAGCGAAACGACGCGAAGAGTCCGCGATTTCGCGCCGCCACGACATCGCGGTAGTCGACCCCGTCCAATGCCAGGACGAGCCGTCGTGCCAACACGGGTGCGGGCGGCGGGCGACGCAAGGTGGGAATGCACGCCGTCAACAGGGCGGCCAACAGCAGAAACAGGAGACGACGGCATGGTCGGAGACGAACGATCATGACCCAAACTAGTACGCCGCCACCAGGAAC
>JANLVM010000179.1:0-3828 GCA_031364015.1 Gemmatimonadaceae bacterium | reverse complement strand
TACTGACGACCCGTCCCCATTTCCGCTCGCGCATACCAGGCACAAACGCGCGCGTCAACTCGACCGCACTCCGCAGCAGCAGTTCGCTGGCGCGCGTCCACGCGGTCCAGTCGTGCTCCATCGCTGGGCCGGTCGGTGGTCCACCAGTATTGGCAATGAGGATATCGACGTGTCCGTAGCGCGCGGTTGTTTCGCGCACGACAGTCTCGAGACCTTCGGTGGTGGAGAGATCGGCCACGATCGAGAGCACCGGTGCGCCAAGCGCTTCGAGTCGCGTTGCGGCCGCCTGAATCGCCGTCGCATCACGCGAACAAATTGCCAATGCGCATCCTTCACGAGCCAATGCCTCAGCGGTCGCGTAGGCGATCCCTTTGCTGGCCCCGCACACCAGCGCCACCTTTCCACGAATGCCGTAGTCCATGGTCAGCGCGTGCCGCGCAAATATGCATCAGTTCCATCCAACCAGTCCTGCCGAGGCGGATTGAACACGTCGACGTCGAGCGTATCCTCCAGCGCCTCGGCCCGATGACGCACATGACTGGGAATCACCAGCACCTCGCCAGCGTGAATGTCCATGAACGTCTCGCCCGGTGCATCGGCATGCTCGCCAATCCAGAAACGCAGCGTCCCGGAAAGGATGTACGTGAACTGCTCGTTGTGATGATCGTGTGCCGGAACGATCGCACCTTTCTTAAGATGCACGTGCGCCAGCATCATGCGCTCCGAACTGATAAGACGCCGACTGATCAGCGGCGAGAGTTCTTCCAGCGGAACGTCGTTCCAGGACTGCTTGCGTACGTCTGACATGGATAGTGGGTTAATGGAGAATGCGACGGGGCTCAGCGGTCTTTCACATAGACCGACGCATTCGAAAACTTCGGCTGCAACAGTTCCGCGACCATAAATCGTACCAGTGCGGCACGCGAGCAATGACTCCCCAGTCCCACCGCCACCGTGGGGCCGACGTCTACCTCACCGGTCCCGCCGTCGGTGAGTCGCGGCGGCTTGACGGCCACCCAGTTCAGTCGGCTGCTGCGCACCAATCGTTCCTGTTCATCACGATCATCCATCATCTCGGCCTGGCCGGTGCGGCGAATGCCAAAGGACAGGAGCTTGAGTCCCAGCGACACGTTGCCGGGAACCGGCCCGATCATCGCACAGGTGAGGCAGAGAATGCGCGGCACTTCTTGCGTCCGCATGCCCGCGATAATCGCCTTCGTTGCCGCCGCGCAGAAAACTTTCGACGCCTTAGCGTGCGCACCCAACAAAATGATGGTGGCGTCCGCACCGCGCAGCACTTCACGCACCGCAGTTGGATCGGTGAGCGCACCCACGACCACCGTCGACGTATCGGCAGACGGTTCGGTCGGCGCCGTGCGATAATGCAGCCGCTGCAAGAGCCCCGCCTCCGCCGCCGCCTGAACGAACACGCGTCCGGTACGTCCCGACGCACCAAACACGGCGACGATCATTGGCGCACCGCCGCGATCGAATCCGCCAGACGTCGAGCACTTTGAATGTCCTGTTCGGCGACGGTCACGACTTCGCCACGACCAAGGAGAGTATCACCACGAGACTCGAAGGGGAGCAACGTATAGCCGACAAGCAAAGGTAGTCGGAAAGTAGGACGTGACCACACAAGTTGCACCCGGGATGCGTCTCGCGGGAGCGCTGCGCCCATACGAGATTGTCCCCGTCCTGCTACGCGTTCGTATTCCAGCCCTTCTTCACGGAACCTGCCGCAATGGCGTTGTCGTCTGTCAGCACCCCCGTTCCCTCCGATATCGAGATCGCGCAAGCCGCGCGGATGCGCCCGATCACCGACGTCGCCGCAGATCTCGGCCTGGCTCCCGATGACATCGATCAGTACGGTCGCTACAAGGCCAAATTGCCGCTTGAACTCGCGGCCCGGCCCTCAAAGGGACGACTCGTTCTCGTCACGGCGATCAGCCCCACGCCAGCTGGTGAAGGCAAAAGCACCGTCAGTGTCGGACTGTCGCAGGCCCTGCGCCGGCTGGGCCGCAATGCCATTCTCTGCATGCGCGAACCCAGCCTGGGTCCGGTGTTTGGGATGAAAGGCGGCGCTGCCGGTGGCGGCTACTCGCAAGTCCTGCCGATGGACGATATCAACCTGCACTTCACGGGAGATTTCCACGCCATCGCCAGCGCGCACGCGTTGCTATCGGCACTTATGGACAATCACCTGTATCACGGTAATGCGCTCGGGCTCGACGCGAAGCGCATCACGTGGCCACGCACGATTGACATGAACGACCGCGCGTTGCGGCAAGCCGTCATCGGCGTTGGGTCGGGCAACGGTATGGTGCGCGAAGAACGTTGGGTCATCATCCCCGCCAGCGAGATAATGGCGATCCTGGCGTTGGCATCGAGTGCGGCCGACCTGGAACAGCGACTTGGCAACATCATTGTGGGTGCCACGTCCGGCAGCGCCAAACAGCCGGTACGTGCGCGCGATCTCGGTGCCACGGGCGCGATGACGCTGCTGCTCAAGGATGCCTTGCGGCCGAATCTCGTGCAGACGCTCGAGGGCGGACCCGCATTCATTCACACCGGTCCGTTTGGCAATATCGCGCACGGGTGCAACAGTCTTGTGGCGACACGCAGCGCGCTCGCCGTAGGCGAGATCGTCGTCACCGAAGCGGGTTTCGGATCGGATCTTGGCGCCGAGAAATTCTTCGACATCAAATGCCGAGCGGGCGGGCTGCGTCCTGAGGCGGCTGTGCTCGTGGCCACGGTGCGTTCACTCAAGATGCAGGGCGGATTGCCCAAGAATGCACTCGAGCAGGAAGATCTCGGCGCGCTCGAACGAGGACTCCCGCATTTGGCGCACCACATCGCCAACGTTCGGCAGTTTGGCGTGCCCGTGGTGGTGGCCGTGAACCGCCGACTCACCGACACCGACGCGGAAATCGCGATGGTGATGGACTACGCGGCGAAACACGGCACACCGGTGACGATGTGCGAGGTATGGGCCAAGGGCGGCGAAGGGGGCGAAGCATTGGCGCACGAGGTGTTGCGTCTACTGGCCGAGGGGACCGCCGACTTCAAGCCCCTGTACGAGACGTCGCTTTCAATTCGCGAGAAGCTCAGCACGATTGCCACACGCGTGTACGGTGCCGACGGTGTAGACATCACCGCGTCGGCGCAGCGTTCCATCGACTACCTCGAATCCATTGGTATGGACTCGACACCCGTGTGCATCGCGAAAACACAGTATTCACTCACCGACGACGCCAGACGATTGGGAACACCCAAAGGATTCCGCCTCACGGTCAACGAGGTGTACGGCTCGGCGGGTGCCGGATTCGTCGTCGCCAAGTGTGGCGACATCATGACCATGCCCGGGCTTACGAAGAAGCCGGCGGCGGAGGGGATGCGGTTAGCGCCGGATGGGAGGATTGAGGGGCTCTCGTAAAGGATGGTGCAGTGGTGCGCTCAGTCATGACCCCGGTCGACGCGGTCCTCGACGGGCCGATGCACCAGACCCACCACGACTCGGCGCGGCCGACGGCTTTGACTCCGCATACGGCGATGCTTTTGGCGCGGGTCGGGCTGTTGCTGTGGGCACATTTTGGCGTGACGACGAACCCGCGGTTGACGTTGAACCACCACGTCGCGCGACTTTCGCCGCCGCCCGCGCACGATCATCCGCCTTCTTCTTGCGAATCTCCGCGATGCGATCGGCCAACGGCACTTCCAGCTTCGCCTGCGGCTTCGCGTAGTAGTCGAATCCAGGCACCGTGATGCGTGGCAACTGCTTGCCAATCGCGCGTTCGATCTGCTTCAGTTCGCCCTCTTCTTCGGGCG
>JANLVM010000420.1:0-3948 GCA_031364015.1 Gemmatimonadaceae bacterium | reverse complement strand
GTTCCTGTCTCCTGCTGCCCGGATGACGTTCAACTCCGCCCTCCAGCCTGAAAGCCCCCGTGGTATGGTCAAAAGACCAATAACTGAACAGTATTGCAGCTATCGCCATGTTCCGTCGGGCCTGCAGGAATCGGTCAGATGGTCCGGTTCACCTTGACAGAGGTGATCGGTTGGCTAGCTTAACAGAGTGTTCCGAAGGGCCCCGCGCCACCGGTGCGGGGTTTTTTCGTCAGTGTCGGCCGACCAGCCGGCCAGCACGGGGGCTGTAGCTCAGCTGGGAGAGCGCTGCATTCGCATTGCAGAGGTCAGGGGTTCGAGCCCCCTCAGCTCCATCATCGGTACCGGTCTGTGTGACGGTCGAAGCGAGTTTGTGACCCCCGGGAACCTATTTCGTAGTATGCTGTAGAAGGATTGAGCCCGCCGCTGCTCGGTAGGACGGAGAGTTCCAATGACGGCGCGCGTGGCACCTGTTCGAAGACCCCCGAGGGCTCAGCCCGGCGGGGGTTTTCTAATTTTCGGCGGTCAGTCTTCAGCAAGCAGGCTATCAGTCGAGGGAGCGGATATCCGCCCGCAGCGCGGCGAATGCCTCGGCCAGGAACCGGTTCTCTTCCTCCTCAACCTTCCCCGCGTAGTCACTCATCGCGGTGAATCCCAGGTTGCCGAAGAATCGCATAATGGCGCTTTCACGCACAGCCAAGACGAGAGTTCGCGCCAGCAGCGTTTTGTCGGCGCTGCCTCGAACGAATCCAATGCGGAACTGCACACCCGGTCCCTCGAACGGTCGGCGCAGCGGAGAGTTGAGCAGCTGTTCGGCGAGCAAGGGCAGGTCCCACCTGGGTTCCTTGGTAAATCGCATGGCCCATCCACGTTCCGCCCGCGTGCGGACGTGGACGAACTCGCCAACGAGTTCTGAAGCGCCCACAGTGAAGAACGAGATTTTGGCCGACGCGGCGGTATGCAGCATGAGCGTATCCGACATGCGGCGTGCCGCGCCCGTCAAAGGCTGCAACTCCCCGTCGTGCGAGCGAAAACGCAGCACCAACCTCGATTTATTCGCCTGCGCGTCAAACCAGTCGGAGCCGCTTCGATCACTGAGTCGAAAACGGTAGCGCGCTGGCCCCAGATACTTGCGTACATATTTCGCCAGTTCCGGGAATCCGTCCTTCAGTCGCGCGTCGGAGGTCAGGATGTGCAGTGTCACCAGCGTGGAGCCGTCAGACTGCGGTACGGTATGCAGTGAATCAATCGAAAGCATGCGCCCCAACGCGACCGCAGTACGCGGGAACGCGGTGCGATAGTCAGCACGAACGGTCACCGCCGGGCGTTCGGCAGACACAAAAAGCGCTCGCATGATGTCGCTCGCACGCTCAGGCGGCATGGACCCAATCGCGTTCTCTACCGTCGTCGTCCACTGCCAGTCGTCGTTGCCGCTGAGTTTGGCCAGACCGATGAAATGGCGCGAGTCGCCCGTGCGGTGAGGGGTGACGGACTGCGCTTCTGATGCGAACGTATACTGCCCGTTGACCATCGTGCCGCTGACATCCAGCGCGCGTTGCGCGCCCGCGCGTGTCGAACGCACGCCAGTCCAGATCGACGTGTCCTGGACCAGCTTGGACGGCGAGAATGCATAGCGCGCAATACGCATGCGGGCATTCAGAAACGTCGGACGTCGGACCACATTCGTGAATCGCTGCTCCAGCGCAAACACGAAGGTCTCGGCATTAACGCGCGCCGAGGCGGCGTCGGGACCGTACGCGAACACCGTCGCGCGACAGCCGGCGCTGCACAGAGCCAAGCCAACGACGGCGGCATGGCGCAACGGCAGAAGCACACGAGACATGGAGGAAAAATGACGGGAGGTTAGCTTTCGGGGCACCTTTCTCCATACCCAGACGTGGCCAATACGATTCATTCCGATTCCACCGACGCCGAGCTTGCGCCGCGTCGCGATTTTATCCGTGAGCTTGTGGCAGAAGATGTCGCCACCGGCCGATTTGGCCGTTCGCCGACCACGCGATTCCCACCCGAGCCCAACGGGTTTCTGCACATGGGCCACGCCAAATCCATTTGCCTGAACTTCGGCATCGCCAGGGAATTCGGGGGTCGGTGCAATCTGCGCTTTGACGATACGAACCCCTTCACCGAAGACGTGAAGTACGTCGAGTCGATCAAGCAAGACGTGCAGTGGCTGGGCTTTCAGTGGGATAACGAATTCTACGCGAGCGACTACTTCGAGCAGTTGTATGAAATCGCCGAGTCGCTGGTGTCGAAGGGCAAGGCGTATGTCGATTCACAGAACGAATAGCAGATTCGTGCCGGGCGCGGGACGGTGACCGCGCGCGGCACGCCGAGTCCCGATCGGTCACGCGGTGTAGCCGAGAATCTGGACCTGCTGCGTCGCATGCGCGCGGGCGAGTTCCCCGACGGAGCGCATGTGCTGCGCGCGAAGATTGATATGGCGCACCAGAATATGATCATGCGTGATCCACTCCTGCTGCGCATTCGTCACGCGCATCATTATCGGCGCGGCAACGACTGGTGCATTTACCCGCTGTATGATTTCGCGCACGGGTTGAGCGACGCGATTGAGGGAATCACCCGTTCGCTGTGCACGCTCGAGTTCAAGGACAATCGCGAGATCTACGACTGGTTGGTCAGCGAGGCGGGTTTTGAGCATCCACCGCGACAGATGGAATTCGCGCGGCTTGAGCTGGACTACACGGTGCTGAGCAAGCGCAAACTGTTGCGACTGGTGAATGAAGGACATGTGAGCGGATGGGACGATCCTCGATTGCCCACCATCGCCGGTCTCCGACGTCGCGGGGTGCGCCCCGAGGCGATTCGCGCGTTTGCCGATGTGATTGGCGTGGCGCGCAACGACGCGCGGGTAGAGATCGCGACGTTCGAGCATGCAGTGCGCGACGACCTCAATGCGGAAGTTCCGCGCGTGCTGTGCGTGCTCAACCCGCTCAAGGTCGTGCTCACGAATTATCCGGAAGGGCAGGTCGAGGAGATGGACGCGCCGAGCTATCCGCCCGATTTTGCGAAGTCCGGAACGCGCACCGTGCCGTTCTCGCGAGAACTGTGGGTCGATCGTGACGATTTCATGGAAGATCCTCCCAAGAAGTTCTACCGGTTGTCGCCGGGTCGCGAAGTGCGACTGCGGTTTGGTTATTTGATTACCTGCCAGGAGGTTGTGAAGAACGAGGCGGGTGAGGTGATCGAATTGCGCTGCACGTACGATCCGGCGACGCGCAGTGGTCAGGCGCCCGATGGGCGGAAAGTGCAGGGCACGATTCACTGGGTGTCGGCGGCGCGCGCACTCGACTGCGAAGTGCGGTTGTACGATCGGCTGTTTTCAGAGCCCGATCCTGATGATGTGCCGGAGGGGCAGGATTTTATTTCCGCGCTCAATCCGAATTCACTGGTGGTGGTGAGTGCGAAGATCGAGCCGAGTGTGGCGAGCGATCCGGTGGGGACTCGCTACCAGTTCGAGCGGACCGGGTACTTCATGAGTGAGGTGGAGACGTCGACCAAGGAGCGGTTGGTGTTTAACCGCATTGTGGCACTGCGGGACAGTTGGGCGAAGGAGCTCAAAAAGCGGTAGCGCATGCAAGCGGCGCCTTACGATTGGACGTTGCGTTCATGGGCCGCGTTCTCGACGACGCAGGGTAGCGCCGACGCCGCGACGCCATGATAGCCATGGCAATGCGGGGGTGACGAACAATCGTCACCCCCGTTGCATTGTAGGGAATGGGGACTTGCGAACTTACGCCGAGGCCGAGCAGACTATGGGTATGCCGATCGCGCACCAGCACCATTGGACTGTCGAGGACGTCTGGGCGTTGCCAGAGAAGTCCGGCGAGCGATACGAGGTGGTGGACGGAGTGCTGCTGGTGAGCCCCGCACCCGCTTTGGTGCATCAGCGCGCGGTGCGCGTGCTACTAG
>JANLVM010000404.1:0-2350 GCA_031364015.1 Gemmatimonadaceae bacterium | reverse complement strand
GCGTCGCTCCTCAAGCTGGCCAGCGGTTGGTGGTCCGATCGATCACAACGACGCAAGCCGCTCATCGTGTTCGGCTATGCGATTGCCTCATTGGTCCGCCCACTGGTTGGCTTCGCACAGACGGCCACGCAGGTGCTGGTTATCCGTTTCGCCGATCGCGTGGGAAAAGGCGTACGTGGGGCACCGCGCGACGCGCTGCTGGCCGCGTCTACCCCGGCCGCCTATCGCGGACGCGCGTTCGGATTCCATCGCGCGGCCGATCATGCAGGGGCCGTTGCCGGGCCACTGATTGCCATGGCGTGCCTGGCGTGGTTGGCGATGCCGCTACGACAGGTGTTCCTGGTGGCGGCGATTCCTGGTGCGTTGGCCGTGCTGGTTGCCATCTTTGCGGTGCGCGAGGAACCGGTCGATGTCGCGGTAACACCACCGATCGCGTCTTTGGCTCCACCACCACCGATCGCGTCAACGGCTCCAGGACCGTTGAACGCGTCGACGGCTCCAGCCCCGTTGAACGCGGCGGTCGGCGCCACTGCGATCTCCGCCCCTCTCCCCGCATCATTCACTCGGGCGATGATCCCCATCGCGTTATTCACCCTTGGAAACTCCACCGACGCATTCCTGATTCTGCGCGCCAATCAATTGGGCGTGCCGCTTGCCATGATTCCGTTGCTCTGGGTGTTGTTGCATGTCGTGAAGAGCGCGTCCAGCACGCCTGGCGGAGCGCTTTCCGATCGCGTGGGTCGGACGCCGCTCATCGTGGGCGGATGGATCATCTACGCGCTCGTGTACGCCGGTTTCGCCGCGGCAAGCGCGCCGTGGCACATCTGGGTGTTATTCGCGCTGTACGGTATTGTGTTTGGGCTCAGCGAGGGCACCGAGAAGGCGCTGATCGCCGATCTCGTTCCGTCGCCGCGACGGGGACGAGCATTCGGCTGGTATCACGCCGTCGTCGGCGTGGCGGCTTTGCCAGCCTCCGTAGTGTTCGGGGCCGTCTGGGACCGATACGGCGCGAGCACGGCCTTCCTGATGGGGGCCGTGCTCGCGTTGACGGCGTCGGTTATGCTGGTGCTACTTCTTGGCCTTCGAACCGTTGGGGCCGATCGTCCGCTCGAATAGGTCGAAGATTCGGGTATACTCGTCGGTCCACGACGAAGGGCGCACGAATCCATGATCCTCGACGGGATACACGGCCAGCTCCCATCCGGTCTTTCCCAGCTCAATAAAGCGCTGTGTGAGCCGAACGATGTCCTGGAAGTGCACATTGGTGTCAATCATGCCGTGCGCCATGAGTAGCGGATCTTCAAGTCCTTCGGCAAAGTAAATCGGCGACGAACGCCGATAGGCCAGCGTGTCGTCTTGTGGCAGGTTGAGGATGCCCCCGGTGTAACCATGGTTGTAGTGCGACCAGTCAGTGACGCTGCGGAGTGCCGCGCCTGCTCCGAAATCTTTCGGTGCATTGAATAGCGCCATCAGTGTCATGAAGCCGCCGTAGCTGCCGCCGTACAACCCGATGCGTTCGGGGTTGATACCATATTCTTTTTGCAGCCACCGCGATCCGTCCACGTTATCCGCCAGATCGCGACCTCCCATCCATCGGTAGATCGCGGTGCGCCAGTCGCGACCATAGCCCGCCGACGCGCGATAGTCGATATCCAATACCACGTAGCCCTTCGACGCGAGCAGGTGATGGAACATGTACTCACGCGAATAGCTGCTCCAGTAGTCGTGCACATTGTGCATATAGCCAGCACCGTGCACAAAAATCACCGCCGCCCCATTGGGCTGCGCGCCCATATCTTTGGGCGTGTAGAGACGCGCGGGAACGTCCACGCCGTCGCTCGCACGAATCTTGACGATAGCTGGCTTGATCCACGAGCCTTTGCGAAAGGCCTCCGACGTGGATGTCGTCAGTTGTACACGGTTGGCATCTGTCACATCAGCGACGAACAGCTCGGGCGGGACGTTGGCCTGCGAAAACACATCGGCGAAGCGCTTGTCGTCGGGGCTGACAACCACCCGGTGACCACCATGGCCACGCGTGATCTGCTCGCGTTTCCCACCGGTCACCGACATCCGGTAAAAGTGCGTCACGAACGGCGACGCTTCGCTGGTGTGCAGCCAGAACCATTTGCGATCAGCCGACAGCTCCGCTTGCGTTACTTCCCATTCGCCCGTGGTGAGCGGTGTACGCCCCGTCCCATCGCGATTGACCGTATACAGCTGCGCATATCCGCTCGCCTCCGACGCAAGCCACACACGACCATCCGGTAACCAACCCATGCATCCACCGCAGGGACCACCTACCCACGCCGAGTCGCGTAGCGCGTCCAGCACCTGCACGCTGCCCGCC
>JANLVM010000366.1:0-6232 GCA_031364015.1 Gemmatimonadaceae bacterium | reverse complement strand
CGCGAGCATCGCCAGGAGCCACGCCGGACTATCGTCGCCCGCATAATCGGGAAAGAGTGCCTGCGCGCGTTCCAGCCGCACCCGCGTTGAATCGCGCTGTTTCTGTTCCATCGATTCGAGCGCGGCCTTCATGGTCTCGATGAAGGCGCCGCTCGGTACCAACATGCCGGGAGACGTCGCGCGACCACTGGGCGCACCGCCGTTGGCCGCGCCGCCAGACGCGGTGCGCTCGCCCATGATCGACTTGAGCGGCACGGCAAATTTCGCGCGCATCCAGGCATCGAACTGCGTGTCCACTTGTTCGGCAGAAAGACCCAACACACGCTGGAAAACTGCGGGGGTATCCATCCCATCGCGATACGCCGTGAGCAGCGCGGGGAGCACCTTGACGCCCTTGAGTGCCTCAACCATTTCGCAGAACAACGACGCCTGGTAATAACTGAACCCGATTTCGTCGGGGAATCGCGGACGGAGAAATCCCTCGTTCAATTGACTGATGGGACGCAGCACACCGGCGTTGAGCGCGGCCAGATACTGAACGCTGGCATCGGCACCCCAGCCACGTTGCGCGCGTCGCTCTTCCAACACCGACATGCCTTCAGACAGCCAACGCGGCACGCGGTGTGCCGACGCGCCCAGCGTAAAGGCGTGTGTGAGTTCATGCCACGCCGTCGAACCCCAGTTGAACGCGCCGCGATCACGGGCGCTGGGCGTGTCCATCGCGAGCAGGCTGCCAAAGCTGACGCCGAGCGCGCCGAGTCCTGGTAAACCCACCGAGCGGACCGAGAAGTCCGCACGGAATCGATAGAACTCCAGGCGCACCGGAGTGGGGGGTGCAAATCCATAGCGCACCTGCAATGAATCGAACGCGCGCTCCAACAGCGGCACGATGTAGAGCGCCAGCAAGTCTGCTTCCTCCGCTGGAGCCACGACTTCAAAACGGCCTTGTCGCAGCGTCCGGAACGACTTCAGCTTGTCGAGCAGGTCGAGCGTGTTCTTGTGCCACACATTGAACGCATCCAACGCGAATGCTCGATCGAGCGTGGCCTGACCGGCGGCCATCTTTCCGGTGCGCAGCTGATTCGTGCCCAACACTCCGAGTGCGCGCACGGACTGACTGTCGTACGCCACGGCCTGCTCGGCCAGGCGCACGGCCTCCGCGTATCGTCGCGTGCGGACGGCGGCTTCTGCCAGTTCCGCAAAAAACTCTGACGGTTTGGGCTGCAACGCCGTCGCTGCGTCGCGGGCGGTGCGGAACGTCGCCGAATCGCCACTGAGCCATCCAATGGCGCCTAACACCGACCACGCCGCGACCGATGACGAGTCGACCGCAAGCGCGCGACGAGCACTCACCCGTGCCGAGTCCCATTGTTCGGCCTCGAGTTGCATCCGGGCGACGAACGCCAACGCGCCCACGAGCCGCGGGTTCGCTGCCAACGCGCGACGCGCCGTGGCCAGCGCGGTCGGCTTGCCTTCGAACTCTTCCACCTGCGCCAGACCGAGCAACGCTTCGGCGTCGTCCGGTGCGCGCTTGAGCACCGACTCGTACGACATGCGTGCGTCGGGCGCGTTGTACTTTTCGAGAAACAGATTGCCTGTGCGCCGCGTGGCGTCGAGGTTGGAACTATCCGCAGCGCCGGCGTCGAACGCGGCCAGCGCGGCACGCGCCGCGCTGGCGTCGCCAGACGACAACAGCACATACGCGCGTCCGGCGATCACGTGCTCGGCACTGATGCGACTGCCCGTGCGCGCGTACTCACTCACAATGATTGACGCCAGTCGCGTGGCCTCGCGTCGATCGCCGCGTCGCGCGGCGGCTTCCGCCTGCTCAATGGGCGTCCGCCAACGCGCGGCCGGCGGCTGTGCCGGCGACTCCTGGGGCGCGCACGCCACGAACGACATGGCCAACAGGATGGCGCTGATCGCACGCGTCACGGCTTCCTGCCCGCGGCGCGAATCGCCAGCGTTTTCTCGGCGATCGATATCAGCAGCCGTTCGAGTTCGCGGTCGTACGCGGCCGCGTCCATCGTCGACTTGGTGGCGCGAAGCGCCACGACTTCCGACTCCAACGCCTGTCGCTCGGACACGAGCGCGGCGATGCGTGGGTCACTGCTCACGACGGACTTGCCGAATGATACGGTCATGGCGCGCGTGGAATCGCTGATCTGGGAGTGTTCGGTCTGCATCCGCCCGGTGGACTCGTACACCTTGACGACTTCGCGCGTGGTAAAACGAAACGCTTCAAGCACTGACACGCGTCCATCCTTGTCGGCGTCTGATTCGTCGGTGGCTAGGGCCTTCGCGAAGAATCCGGCAAACACTGATTCATTTCTCTCCACGGCACTGCGCGTTGCCGTAATCACGACACGACCGGGCGCTTTGAGGACGGGAAGGAAGTCGCCACTGCCGGTGGCGCCGTTTACCACCACCACGGACTGTCTCGTGAACCCACTCAACCACGTGCCATAGTCGGTCGCGGTGGCGTCGGGTCCTGGCAGATTCACTTTCGATCCGGGGCCTTCGCCGCTGCCGTGTCCGAGCAGCAACACGAGCAGGACATCGCCGGGTTGCACGCGCGTGCTCAGTGTCGTGAACGCGCGGCCGACGCCTTCACGGGTCGATCGGCCACGTGACAATGCTGTGGGTACGGAATCCTCGGTCAGGACGATAAGACTGGAGTCGCTCACACTCCATCTGACCCGCGCCGCCTCTTTCACCGTGGTGGCAATCTGCAAGAACGACTTTTTGAAGGTCGGATCGCCCGAGAGTCCGGACACAATGAGCACGTGTGTGCGCTGCGCTTCGATACGCGTTGCGCCAGCAGCAAGCACGGCGATTGCCGCGGCGCCATACAGCGCGGCGGCGCGAAGCGTGCGCGTCACGCGAGTCCCCGCCACCGGCGATAGCCCCACTCACCGCCTAACAGCAGCGCGAGCAACAGGAAGACAACAGGCATGTCCCACAGGTCCTTCGCTTCGCGCACCGTCACGCCACTTTCGGTGAACATCGCGTCGTCGGCCAACTTGGCGACATCGTCGAGCGCGTAGTAGCGACCACCGGTTTCGTTGGCGATGCGGCGCAGGACGGCCGGTCGCTGCTCCGCCTGCGACACATCGGCGCCACGTTCATCGACCAGGAGCGTGGTGGACGCGAGGCGCGTCGTGTCGGTGCCACGCTTCGCCGTCGCGGCAATGGCGTAACGGCCCGAGTCGGCCGCATTGAACCGACCCGTGTAGGAGCCGTCTTCGCGCAACGACCACTCCAGTGGCACCGTTATCGTGTTGCCCGTTGGGGTCGTGACGATCGCCGTCACATTCGCATCGTTGATGTCGGCGAAATAGGCATCGGCCAGACGGGCCCGCAGCGTGACCGGTTCACCGGGTGCGACGCGCGATGGCGACGCGGCAATCTCGAACGGGGCCGGGGCATCATCAACCAACCAGCGGACGATTTGCCGCCAAAACGTCTGATGCGTCATGTCCTCGACGCCGATACTCGCGTCCATCTTCCACAACCACGAATCCTGCACGGCAAATACGGCGCTCATGCCGCGACCGTAGTGTTGCCAGGCCAGCACGGGAACGTCGGCACGTCCTCCCTCGATTTGTCCAGCGAGAAGGACCGTGGCTCCCGCGCGCAACGACCCCGCGCGATTGACCGACGTGAGCGCCGGCAGCGAATCCCAACGCGCGCGCGATGATCCCACCGACCCGCGCAGTTGCAAGGCTGCATGCGATTCCCCCGCGCGCGTGGGACGAATTTTCATCGCGGTCGCGGGCCCTTCAATGTTCGGTTCGCCCCGAGTCAGCGTGAGCGGCAGGATGTCCGCCAGCGGCGTATCGGCGAAGGCCCCTTCCGAGAGCGAGGCGCGTCCGCCCAGGACCAGCAGACCGCCCCCGCGACGGCTCACGAAGTCGGCGAGCATACGCAACTGATCGGCCGAAAAGAACGCCGCCTCGATGCTTCCCAGGATGATAGCGCGATACGAGAACAGTTCTTCCCGACTGGTGGGAAAGCCGCCCAGCAACTCGAGGCTGTCGCGTACGCCAAGCCGCAGGAACTTCCGTTCGGCGCTGCGCATGAGACCCACCACTTGCACGCCGCTATCGGTGGCCACGGCGCGGCGCAGAAACGCGAATTCTGGACGGGGTTCGCCCTCGATATACAGGATGCGATCAGGGCCGGCACGCACCTCGATACTGGTTTGCCATTCGTTGTTTTCGGTGACGAGCTCATTGGCGAGTGGTCGCGCGCGAACGGCGAGCCGATGCACCCCGGCTTGCAGTGGCGGCACCTGCAGGCGCACATGCACCAAGTCGCCGCTGGCAGGGGCTTTTACCGTGTCCGTCGAGACCACGCGGCCATCCGCCTCGACCGACACTATCGCCACGTCGCGTCCGATACCACGCACACGGACATCGGCTTCCACCAACACCGTCGCGCCGACGAGCGTGTGACGTGGCGCTTGCACGCGCTCCACGGCGAGATCGCGGTCGAAGCGTTCGCGACCGACGCCGACGGTGTACACCGGAATGCGTCGCGCGCGTAAGGCGAGTAGCGCATCGTCGTAGCGCGTGCCGCCATTGTCCGCCCCATCTGACACCAGAACAATACCAGCCAGCGGCAGTCCATTGAGATCTTCGCGCACGGCATCGAGCGCGCGCGCGAGATCGGATCGCGTGCCTGAGCCGGTAAGATCGCGCGCGCTGGCCAATGGCGAGGCATCGGCACCGAAGCGGAAGCGACGGAGCGCAAATCGTTCGCCGAGCGTCCGGCTCAGCGCGGCGGTATCATCGAACACGCGCTGCACCCGGGCCAGTCGCGAGGTGTCGCCGATATCGCGAATGCGCATGCTGCGCGAGTCGTCGAGCACCACGGCGAATACGTTGCGTTGCGGCACCGCAGACGCGATAACGAGGCCAGGGCGTAACAGGCAACCGAGTACCAGCAAAACTGCCAGGGTACGGAGCGCACCCAGGACGATGCGATCGCGCGGCGAGATGGTGCTCACGCGCGCGTAGAGGAACGCGATCAGTATGACCGATGCGGCGGCGGCCACCGCGATGAATATTGTCGGCACCACGGGTGCCAAGGCAAAATCGCCCCGCGCGAACACGCGCGCCGGAAACTTGAAGAAGAACGTGACGATGGCGTCGACGACCGATGTCACGTGAGCTCGGCGGGGCAGGAAGGGAAAGGATGGGACGGACGACAGTGCACTATCGCGCGCACAACGTCTACCCCGTGACGCGGAAGTTGGCCGAAGCGTTGGAACGTCGCGTTTCGGCTCCGGGACAAAGGGATGAACGACCGACTTAACGTCGACAACGCGGGTCCGTCCAATGTGGTGAAGCGAACTCCGGTGCCAACACTTGACACGGTGACCGCAACTCTCATGGAGGAAGATCCGATGCGAAGGCTTTCCACGACGTTGGCCGTGCTGGCCACCGTTTTCACGTCGACCATCGCGGTGGCGCAGACCCGCCCTGTCACACCGCCTCGTCCAAACCGCGCGGGCCAGCCCACTCCCGCGAATCGTGATAGCCAGCCGCCGCGTGTGCGTGGTGCAGGCCCCGCTGGTCCTCACGCGGGATCATACGGTGGTCCTGCCGGCACCCTGTTGCGCATGCGCGAGCAGCTCGAGCTGACCGACGAGCAGGTGAATCAACTCGAAACGCTGCAGACGGCGCCGCGATCACAGCCGAACGAAGCCGAAATACTGCGTGCACGTGCGGATCTCATGGACGCCACCGGAAGTGACGTCAATCTCGAGAAGGCACGCGCCGCGTTCGATCGCATGAATCGTGTACGAACCGATGCCCAGATCGCGCAATTGAAATCGCGACAGGATCTGCGCAACGTGCTCACCGTCGCACAACGGGCGAAGTTCGACGCATTCTCTGCGAATGCGCGTGATCGTCGGGGCGGCGCGATGCGAGATCGGTCGATGCCGCGCATGGGGAAATCGCGTGGACCGCAAATGCGCGGCCAACGCCCGGGACGGGAGCGCGATCAGTTCGGACCTGGCATGCGCAACGGGCGTGGCCCAATGGGTCCTCCCGACGGTGGTCGAGGATTCCAACGCGGCAGGCGGCCCGGTATGGGTCCCGGTATGGGCCCCGGTATGGGCCCCGGTATGGGCCCCGGTATGGGCCCCGATATGGGCCCCGGTATGGGGCAGTGTATGCGACCTGGGATGGGACAGCGTGTCCGTCCTTCGGCGTCGCCCGTA
>JANLVM010000330.1:0-5035 GCA_031364015.1 Gemmatimonadaceae bacterium | reverse complement strand
GTCGATTGAGCATCGCCGCTAGTGCTTCGCGCACCAGCCGATTGTCATCGACGATCGCGACCCTGATGGTCTCGCTGAGAATCACGGGCTTCGGCTAATGTGTTGAAGTCGGTGGCTAGCTTAGCTAGGCCGATAACTTGCACCGTGCGGTCGTGCTCGGCAACCGTCTCCTGGCAAATATCGCCTGAGCCGCTTCAGGCGCCTCCGAGAGGCACACGCATCATGTTCGCGGTGCCCGGTCGACGTGACGCATACGAGGGATATCAACTCATTAGTTCGAGCTATTGTGATCCCCCCCCTGCGGAGATACGCTCAGTGATTAACATTGTAATGAATGCGCAGTATTCGACTTCCTAACGGCTAAGCCGCCGCCATTCGCGCCTTTCGGTGAAATTCTTGGTGACAATTGCTGCAGCGCCCGGACATTGCTGGTATGACGTCTCGAGCGACCGCACCGCGTGGTACGTCAATTGGGTGAGGGCGCGGAGTTTGCCATGATGCGAGACGCCAGCGTGCACAAGATTCCCATCACGATTCTCGTGTGCGATGATGACGAGGATGACCGGATGCTCACGCGTCTGGCGCTGGAAGGCGCGCATATCTCGAACGAGCTCAAGTTCGTCAAGGACGGTGCCGCGTTGCTTGACTACCTGAATCAACGCGGAGAGTTCGCCGGCGAGACCGGCGACGCGCCGCGCCCCGGGTTGATCCTGATGGACCTCAATATGCCCAACCTCGATGGGCGCGAAGCCTTAAAGCGAATTAAGGATGACCCGTCGCTGCGTGACATCCCGGTGGTCGTGCTCACCGTGTCTCGGCTCGGACGCGACCTCATCGAAAGTTTCGAACTGGGAGTCACCGCATTCATTCAAAAACCGGTCACGTTGACGGGGTTCCTGGAGGCAGTGAATGTGCTCGACCGCTATTGGCTTGAGATTGTCGAGTTGGCACCGAAAGGCAAATAGCGAGGGTTATCACCATGTCGCGCCGCATTGCCATCATCACATCGCTCGCCACCACCACGCTCGTGCTGTCGGTTTACGCGCTCCAGCGCAGTGCGACGCCTGCGTCGGCTGCCGTTGTGGACGACCACGCCGCCCACATGCCCGCGCACGATCAGATGGCGCCTATGACCGCGCCCTCGGGTGCGTCGACCGAGCAGCAAGGTGATCTCAAACTTCCCGCGAGCAACAGCCAGGCCGCGGCACGCCTCGCGGCGACACCGCGCCATGGCGAGTGGGTGAAGTTCCCGGTCGCACCTGGCTCAACCGACACGGTTATGGCATGGATTGTGTATCCCTCGACCAAATCCAAGGCTCCTGTGGTGGTGGTGGTGCACGAGATCTTCGGCTTGTCCACGTGGGTTCGAGCTGTGGCGGATCAAGTCGCCGCCGAGGGATTCATCGCCATTGCGCCTGATTTTCTGTCTCGTGTACGAGGCGGGCCGAGTTCGGTGGAGCTAGCCAGCGACACGGCGCGCAGGCTCATTGGCGGCGTAAACGCCGCCGAGCGCAATCGGGTGGTTGCCGCCGCCGCGAACTATGCGATGATGCAGCCATCCGCGAAGCAGAAATACGGGGTGATTGGTTACTGCTGGGGCGGTCAGACCACCTTCATGCACACCGTGAATGGCGGCGTGAAAGGTTTCGCTGGCGGCGTCGCGTTTTATGGACTGCCGTACATGACGGGTGGCACGCCCGCCACCGCGACCACCGCCGCCGTTCTGGCGTCGATCAACGCAGATTCCCTGCGCAAGATCAAAAAGCCGATCATGCTGTTGAACGGATCGAAGGACGCACGCATCGCCTCCGCCATGCCGGCGCTCGATTCGCTGATGACGAAGCTGCGCAAGAAATACACGGGCATGAACTACGAGGGCGCAGTGCACGGCTTCCTGCGCGCACAGAACGATCCCAAAGCTACGCGCGACGCGGTGGAAGAAGCGGCGAACCTCGCGGCGACCAACGACGGGTGGCCGCGCACGATCGCCTTCCTCAAGAAAAACCTCGACGTCAAATAGGGTGCAGCGCGCGAAACGCGAGGGCTGCCAGCACACCGCCGGTGAGTGGCCCGAGCACTGGAATCCACGCGTACGACCAATCGTTGCTGCCCTTCCCCGCGATTGGCAGTAACGCGTGCGCGATACGAGGTCCGAGGTCACGCGCGGGATTGATGGCGTAGCCGGTCGGTCCTCCCAACGAGAGGCCGATACCCCACACCAACGCGCCGATGAGCACCGGAACCATGTTGCTGGCCGGTTGCGAATCCTGTGTGGTGACGCTGCCAATAGCGCTGGCCACAAACACCAACGCTCCGGTGCCAATGATCTCGCTCATGAGGTTCGCCGCTGGCGCGCGTACCGCAGGGGCGTTGCCGAAACATGCGAGCTTGGCAGCCGGATCGCCGGTGCGATTCCAGTGCGGAAAATAGTGAAGCCACACCATGATCGCACCAACGATGGCTCCCGCAAACTGCGCCACGATGTGCGTCGCCGCGTCGACCGCGGTGCGCGTTCCCAGCAGCACATTCGCAAGTGTCACAGCCGGGTTGAGCTCGCCAGGCGCGCCGAACGCGGTTGCCGTAAAGACACCCAACATCACCGCCAAGCCCCATCCCGCAGCGATGACCATCCACCCACTGCCCTCGGCTTTCGAGTCCTTCAGTAGAACGCCCGCGACCACGCCGTTACCGAAGAGAATGAGGACGAGAGTGCCAAGGAATTCGCCGAGTGCGGTTGCGGGCATGCGTGGGCCTCACGAAGTGGGAGAGTGTCCGGTGCGGAGACAATAGCTCCTGGTTGGCTGTCGAACGGAGCAGCGTCTGGACACATGAAGCGCCACACGCAACATTCCGTCAACGAGTAGACATGTACGACGTGCCGCGTCGTATCGCAACCCAACGCGTCGGCATCCGTTGTTTCCGGCGCCAGCAGGCCCTCGGTCGGCTCGGCCACCATCACAGCCACCAGCGAAAAGCATGGACACGGTGCAAGACTACGGCTTCAGCGGACGCCTTAGCCGCCTCGCCTCCAGGCCGATACATATCCAACGGTCTGCGCCAATTGCGAGACCAGCAGCAGCGCCAACCCGCGCACACCAGCCGAGGAGCGAAACATCGAGCGATAGAACTCGAACCCTTCGATGCCGCGTGCACCACTGTGCCGTACAGACTCCGACGAATGGAGCAACCAGGCGCCCTTCCCGTAATGCATGTGTTGCCGAAAGAACGACGCAAACGTTAACTCGTGCGCATGGTGGACGACAATTTCTGTCGCGTACACCATCCGTCGTCCGTCGGCTCGCCAGCGCGCGCACAAATCGCGGTCTTCTGCAGCCGCGCGGAAATATCGCAGGCTGAAGCCACCGAGCGCCTGGAAGCCACGGGTCGGTACGCCAAAGTTATTCCCGATGGCCAGCGCCGCGTTGTCCGGATTTTCGTTATAGCGTCGCAACAGATAGTCCATCACGTCTTGCGTCGACTGCGAGAACGGATTGCGCGGCAACGCGTTGAGCGTTCGCCCGGCAACGATGCACGCGTCTTCGTGTTGAAAGCGCGCTGCGTACAACGACAGCCAGTCCGGCGGAAAGAGACAATCATCATCGGTAAACACGAGGAAATCGCCCTTCGCGTGCGCGGCGCCGGTATTCCTCGCCTCTCCGCATCCCGCGTGTGACTGCCAGTACCACGTGAGGGGGAGCCGACCACTCCACGCGGCCAACTCGTCGCAGACGGCTTTGTCTTCACCGTCCACGACGACTATGACCTCCCACGCGCTGCGCGGATACGTCTGCTCCTGCAGCGAGAGCAGGCAGCGACGAAGTTGTTGCAGGCGGCCCCTGGTAGGAATGATCAGGGAGAGGACCGGCGGGCGCCGTGCGGCTTGGTCGCGCGTCATGTCGACGCGCCGCGTTGCGACCGTACAGCCGCAAAGACGGACGTTGGGGCAAGGCCGAGCAGCATCAGCATCCACGCTTCGGGCAGCAACGGGGTCGCTCGCACACACCCCGTCATGTACGCGAGCCCGCGCATCCGATGCCCCGACAGGAAGTGGTAGGAACCGCGCAGACGTCGAAACATTTCGTAGACCGTCGGCACCACCTCGCGAAGCGCGTCTCCATGTCGCGTAAGGAGCAGGTCCATTTCGCTCCCGAGTTCAAGAGCGCTCGCCACCGAGTCGCGTCGGCCCCGTCGCAGTTGGCTGGACCGATTGGCGGCATCGGTGTGCACCAACGCGACCTCGTCCTGAAAGCACCGCGTGACGTAGCGTTGTGCGAACTCGAGATGATAGAGAGACTGATCGGCCCATCGACCGTTTGGTTGGGGAACGGCGGCAAAGGTGTGTCGTCTGGAACAACACACGAAGTCGTACAGTTCGCGCCCCTCAAGCCACTCGAGGTAGCGGCGGTAGTCCATCACGTCGTGGCGAAACGGCGGCAGCGGTGACACACGCCCGTCGTCTCGCTGATACATGAAGGCCAGGCGTTGCACGCGTTCATCGACCGCCTGCGTCTCCCGGTACATGCGCGTGAGTCCACCCGGAATCAACTCATCGTCGCTGTCAAGAAAGATCACCCATGCACCGACCGCCGCGTCGATTGCCGTGTTTCGCGCCTTTCCGTGACCGTGGTTCACCTCATGACGGAGCACGCGCACGCGCGGGTCCCGGAGCGAACGCGCCGCCTCGAACGAAGCGTCAGTCGACGCATCATCGACAACGATCACTTCGAAGTCTTCGCAGTCCTGCTGCAGGCAGCTGTTCAGCGCACGAACGACCTCGCGTTCTCGGTTGAACATGGGCATGACGATGCTCAATGTCGGCACACGGGCTGGCGGCGATTCGCCGAGTGCGGTTGCGGGCATGTGGAGCGTCAGTGGTGTACGTTCGGTCGGGGCGGTATGGACGCGCTACGACCGTCGCGCCGCGTGACGCAGCGCTTCCAGCTCGCGGCGTAGCGGCGCCCAATACACGCGATCGATCGACATCTCTTGCGCCTGCTCGGTCGCCAACGCACTCGCGATGTCGCCGCCGGTCACG
>JANLVM010000317.1:0-9040 GCA_031364015.1 Gemmatimonadaceae bacterium | reverse complement strand
CGCGAACGCGCGCCGCGCCTCATCGCGCACGAGTCGCATCAGCACGTGCTTGAGCCGCAGGTGCGTGCCCCAAAGTTGATCGTCATCGAGGTGGAGGACCTGTTCCCACAACGCCGGGTCATTGGCGTGACCCCACTGCGGTCCCAAATGCCTGTCGAGCAACTGCATGATGGGATTCGCCATCCACGTCGCCAGGTGCACGCCGTTGGTCACGTGACCCACCGGGATGCTGTCCACGGGACGTCCGGGCCACAACGATTGGCAGAGTTCGCGCGAAACCACCCCGTGCCGTCGAGCCACAGCATTCACGCGGCGCGACAACCGAATGGAGGCGGCGGTCATATGGAATGTGTCCGCACCCGCTTCGGGGTGATATCCAATGCGTAAGAACGCTGATTCAGTGATCCCCATCGCCTTCCACATGCCGTCGCTCGCGCCGCCGGCGCACTCCCGAACATCGCTGACCGCGAACTGATCGTGTCCCGCCGGTACCGGTGTGTGCGTGGTAAACACGCTGCATGCGCGCACCTGTTTGACCGCGTCCGCGAATGATAACCCGGCTTCGCACTGTTCACGCACACGCTCCACCATCATGAACGCTGCATGTCCTTCATTGGCGTGCCACGCGGCCGGGGCGACGCCCAGGGCGCGCAGCGCACGCACGCCACCAACTCCCAGCAACCATTCCTGCCGAAGACGGAGGGCGGGCCCGCCCGAGTACAACTTCGACAGCAACGGGCGATCATCCGGATGATTCTCGACGAGATCAGAATCGAGCAAGTAGACGGGCACGCGACCGACCTGCATGCGCCACACGCGAATATGCACATCGCGTCCGAACGTATTCACCGTCACCAGGTGTCGCGCGCCGTTCTTGCCGGGCATCGCGTCCAACGGCACCCGATCGAAGGAGATGGAATCGGCCGAATCCTCCTGCCATCCATCGGTCCGAATCCGCTGGTCGAAGTATCCCTGACGATACAGAATGCCGACGGCGACAATCGGCACGCCGAGGTCGGATGCCGTCTTGAGATGGTCACCAGCCAGCACGCCCAAACCACCGGAATAAATCGGCACGGAATTGTGTACGCCGAACTCCGCACAGAAATAGGCGACGGGTTGACCGCGCAGCGCGGGAAACGTTCGCGCGTACCACGTGTGCTCGTCCGACTTCTCCGCCCGCAGCCATGCCATCAGGCGATCGTATCGTGCACAGAAGCCGGCATCCGTGGCGAGTAGCGCCAGTCGCTCAGGCGCAACTTCCTGGAGCAACACGATCGGGTTGTGCAGCAGTCGATTCCAATGGGTTTCGTCGATCTCGCGAAACAGCGCGCGGGCGTCACGGTTCCAGCTCCACGCCAGATTCCTCGCTAACGCTTCGAGCCCGGCCAGACGTGCGGGCAGCGACAGGACGATTCTGACCGACGAAGGGGTTGGTGCAAGCGTCTTTGCGGTCGACGGAGTGATGCCTGGTGAGTTCATTGTCGGCGGTACAGGGAAGGCGGCGCCTCGAGTCGGCACCATCGGTGCGACAAGTAAAGTACGTGGGTGGAGGTCGTGGTGGACAGCCCGTCGCGACGGGGCTAACCTATTGGCACCGGCATGAGCTTCGACTCCGATCTTTTCCTCGCTGATGGCGCGGCGAGCATTCAGCGCTGTGCGGCATGCGGCGCGACGCTACCCGAACTCGATCCCGCACCGGCCTGCTTGAGCTGTGGCGGGTTGTTGGAGATTGTGCACGCGCGTCCATGGAGTGCGAGTGGGTCCGTGTTGGACGCCGCCGCGCTGCGCGCCAGCTTCGCCCAGCACTGTTGCGCGCGGCCACTGGGCTCACCGTCTGGCGTGTGGCGCTTCGAATCACTCGTGATGCCGAGCGCAGGGGACGCGATTGTCAGTCACCCGGAAGGCAATACACCGTTGCTGACGCGCTCGGCCATCGATCGATTCGTCGGCATTGAGGGCCTTCTGGTCAAGCACGAGGGGCACAATCCCACGGGATCGTTCAAGGATCGCGGTATGACGGTTGGTGTGACACAAGCCGTACGAATTGGTGCAACGGCGGTGGCCTGTGCGTCCACGGGGAATACGTCGGCGGCACTCGCCTCGTATGCGGCGCAGGCTGGCATTCCAGGACTCGTGTTCGTTCCAACGGGCAACATCGCGCTGGGAAAGCTGGCGCAGACACTGGGATACGGCGCCCGCACCCTGATGGTACGCGGTGACTTTGACGCCTGTCTCCGACTCGCGCAGGATGCCGCGCGCGAGTTGGGGATTTATCTCCTGAACTCGGTCAATCCGTGGCGCGTGGAAGGACAGAAGACCATTGTGTTCGAACTGCTTCAGCAGCTCAATTGGGAGGCGCCCGATTTCATCGTACTGCCGGCCGGAAACCTCGGAAACACGTCGGCCTTTGGGAAAGCATTGCGAGAGGCGCAGGCCCTTGGACTCATCGCGCGAAGCCCGAGACTGGTGGCGGTGCAAGCGGCAGGTGCGGCTCCGTTTGCGACCAGTTTTCGTGAGGCGTTTGCCACCCGTCACACGGTGGTCGCCGATACCGTCGCCACCGCCATTCGTATCGGCAATCCCGCATCATGGGATCGCGCCGTCCGCGCCATTCGTGAGACCAACGGCATCGTGCTGGCCTGCAGCGATGAGGAGATCCTTGCGGCCAAGGTCGCTCTCGATGCGTCGGGCGTCGGATGCGAACCGGCCAGCGCGGCAAGCATTGCGGGTGTGCGACGTCTCGTGCAGGATGGGGTTATCACGTCGGCGCATCGCGTCGTGGCCGTGCTCACGGGACATATACTCAAGGATCCGGGAATACTGGTGGATATCCATCAACGTGAGGATTTTGCGTTGGCCAATCGACCCACGGAAATTGACGCCACGGTGGGCGATCTCGCGCGTGCGTTGGCACGGCCGCAGCACGGCGGGGGCATCGCGTGATATCGCCGTCCGCCCGTCGCACGCTGGTCACCGGCGCCGGACGTCCGCTCGGCATCGAATTGGTGCGTCAATGCTTACTGCGTGGCGATCGGGTGTACGCGGCATCCCGCAATCCGGCGCGTGTGCCGATATTAGCCGATCTTCGGGCGGAGTTTCTCGGACTCGAACTGCTTGCCCTCGATCCGGCAGATGCCGCATCGGTCGCCGAAGCGGTGCCGGTGCTCGAGGAGCTCACCTCGTCGCTCGATCTGCTGGTCATCGCGCCGGCGGAGCCCGGCCCGCACGATCGCGTCAGCGACGCCGCGCGCGATGAAGTGCTGTCCACCATGTCCGGCACCGGGCTGGTCGAGCACTATCGCCGCCATGCCGTCGCGCCGGTGCTGTTGGTGCGCACGCTATTGCCGTGGCTCGCTACGGCCGACGGCTCCCGTGTGCTGATGGTTACGACGGCGCTCGGATCGCTGACGAGCAAGACAGGTGGTGGCGACTACGCCACAAGTGCCAGCGCCGCGGCCCTGCACATGCTCACCCGCGCACTCGCCAATGACCTCGCGGAGCAGCGCATCACGATATGTTTGGGCAATCCGGGCGAGTACGCCACGTCTGCGGACGAGGCCACGTTTCACGTCCCCATGCATGAGTCAGCGCTGGGGTTGTTGTCGGTCACCGAGAGACTGTCGCGCGAGCGGAGTGGCGCATATCTCGATTACACGGGCGCCGAACGCCAGTGGTGAGCCGCAGGGCGCCGCCGGTGCAACGCGTGAGCACGTGTGGTGTCCAATATTCGTGACGGCAGGCAGAACGGTTTACTCGGGACCAGGAATCGAACATGCATCGTAAACTTTTAGCGGCGAGCGCTCTTGTCGTCCTGAGTGCGCTGTGCGCGCTGAGTGCAGGGGCGCAGGGCATGGACGCCCAGACGACGCGGCTTATGGATCGTCTGTCGGCGCTTTCGGCCGACTCGATGGAAGGCAGACGTGCGGGAACTCCGGGATCTCAACGCGCGCGCCGTTGGATCATCGGTGAGTTGATGGCGATGGGTGCGCTGCCGGTTGGTTCGTCGTTCGAGCAAGCGGTCAAGCTGCCGACGCGCGCGGGAAGCGACACCAGCGGTGCGAACGTTCTCGCACGCATTCCTGGGCGCCGAAGTGGCGGGCAAGTCATCGTGATCAGCGCGCACTACGATCACTTGGGTGTGCGCAACGGCGACGTGTTCAATGGCGCCGATGACGATGCGTCCGGCTGCGTTGCGCTACTGACCATTGCCGAACGGTTGCTCAAAGCGCCGCCGCAACATGATGTGATTCTGGCGTTTTTCGACAGCGAGGAGAGCGGAATGCACGGCTCGCGCGCGTTCATCGCGTCGGGAATTGTACCGCTCGAGCGCATGGCGCTTGACATTAGTCTCGACATGATCGCTCGTCAGGACGGCAAGGCACTCTGGGTGTCGGGGACGTCGCACTATCCGACCCTCAAGCCCATGGCCGAAGCGGCTGCCAAATCCGCGCCAATGGCGATTCGCTTTGGTCACGACACCAAAGACCTCAAACCAGGTGACGACTGGACCAACTCGTCAGATCATGCGGCGTTTCACGCAAAGGGCATCCCGTTCTTATATCTCGGCGTCGAAGATCACGCCGACTATCACAAGGCTGGCGACGATGCGGACAAGGTGGATCCGGCGTTCTATAGCGGTGCGGTAGACTTCGCGTATCGACTGGTGCGCGAGGCCGACAAACGATTGCTGAAGACGCGCTTTCGCTCGGCCGTGTAATGCCACCACGAATGCGGTGGTGACCCTTCCATGAAGCGCACGGCCGCGATGAACGTGTCGGCGACGCACGGGTCCTGACGACACTGCGTCAAGACGCACAGTCGATCGTACAGGTCATAGGGATCCTGGCCGGCCAGCTCGGGCGGCGCGGAAAAGCCCAGGAGCGCGAAATCCGCCGCCATCGATGCGCCGATGTTCGGGATGTCCGTAAACGTGCGGACTGCAGTAGCGCTTGTGGCCTTGGTAGAACGTTTCGCTGGCATGGGCTCTCCCTGCTGGTTTCACACAAATTGCCGTGGCGACCTCGCCAGGGAAACGGTCTGCCCGCAACCCCCCAAATGCCACAGGGCCGCCGCGATGTGCGCGACAGCCCTGCGTACTGCGAGTCCTGTTACGGACCGTCCTGGCCGGCGCGAGACGAAGCCCGAACCGGAACCCGAGTTACCGGGCGTCGATCAGGAGATCGTTTGCCCAGGCCGAGCCGGCATAGGTACGGGAATCGAACAATTGATCACCTCCTGAAAAAATGGTGGGACATCGGGTGGAAACCGAGAGGTCCTGCGGTAGGGCACCAGCAACGACACCAGCAACGACAAACTTCGAAATGCCACTGGACGCGGCGCTCCTCCGCGAACACCGTCATGGTAGGGGCCGCTCACGTTTCCCGCAATAGCGCTAACGCAATAGCGCTAACGCAAGAGTGCCCAGACGTTCGTTTCCCTAACCGCCAAAGAGACTTTTTCATGACCGTATTGAGCCGTCACAGCGCGAGACTTCTGGCGTTGTCTGCTGCGCTGGGAGTCACCCAGCCAAGCGCCATGTACGCACAGCGTGGCGGCGCGAGGGGTGGCGCCGATGCGCCAAGCGGTGCTCCTGCTGGTCTCACGCCCCTTCCCAAAGGGCCGCGCGCCATGATGCTGGCCGACTGGTATCGGCTGTCCACCGTAAGCACTCCCGCCATGTCGCCCGACGGAAAGCGCATCGCGATGACCGTGACGCGGGCGGTCGAAAGCGATAACCGTCGACACAGTGAAGTGTGGGTGGTGAATAGTGCCGGTGGGGCCCCGCAACGCTGGACGTCTCCCAGCACTGAAAGTTCAAACCCCCGCTGGTCGCGTGACGGCAAGTACCTCGTGTTCACGTCACAGCGTGCCGGAGGTCGCGGGAACACGTGGGCTATTCGGCTCGACGAACCGTCGGGAGAAGCGATTCAGGTGGACGGCTACCCGGAGGGGTCCATGCCCGCCAACCAGGCATTCGTGATTTCCGCTGGACCGGCGCGCCAGGATCCGCCGGCGCGTAACGCGGCCGATCCGTTCGGCCGTATGCAACCGATGGCGAAACCCCCGTTTGATGGCATTACGCGGCCGGCGGAACCGGCGCGCTTCGATGGCCGACATGTCGTGGATATGTCGTACAAGGTCAACGGGGCAGGCTTTGTGCCGGGACGCGCCACGGCGCGAACCTGGCGTGCGCAGCAGTTGTGGCGCCAGACGATGGGCGATACGGCCCGCACCATGATCACGACGACGTCGTATTCGCACCGGTCGCCCACCGTGTCGCCTGATGGACAGTGGATTGCGTTCATCGCGGATGCAAAGCTGCGCGCAGATTCGGTGATCGACCTGGAACGCGATTCGTTGGCCAAGTTGCCGTACAACAAGGTGCGTGACGAGGCCGAGCGAAATGATGCGGACATTTACGTCGTTGCCGCGAATGGTGGCACGCCGCGAAAGGTGGCGGACTGGATGGGCGCTGAGTCCGATCTGGCCTGGTCGGCCGACAGCAAGCGCATCGCGTTCATCGGTCGGCCGGGTCGGACGAAATCGGCGCGGATTTATATCGTCGATGCGACCGGCGGAGCGCCGCGCAATATCATTGGCGATTGGCAATACGAGCCGTCCACGATCAACTGGCTCTCGAACGGCTGCCTCATGCTGAGCGCGGAGATCGGGGGACGCACAGCGATTCTCGAAGCCGACAGTGGCGGCAAGGCCACGCCGTGGGAATTGGTGAAGGGTCGTCGCCAGATTCGCGGCATGTCGTTTGACGATGCGGGCAAGACCGTGGCCTTCGTGGCCACCTCGATGAACAAGCCGACCGAACTGTTCGTGGCGAAGCGCGATGGAACAGAGGAACGTCAGCTCACCAATTTCAACGACGAGCTGAACAAGGATGTAGTGTGGAGCGATGCGGAACGGTTCACCTACAAGAGCGTCGGCAATCTCGAAATTGAAGGCTGGTTGATGAAGCCCTACGGATATGACGTCGGCAAGAAATATCCAATGGTCATTTACATCCACGGCGGTCCGCATTCGTCGTACGGCGAAGGCTGGTTTGACGAATTCCAAAGCCTTGCCGCGCAAGGCATGTTCGTGCTGTTCACCAATCCACGCGGATCCAGCGGCTACGGGGCACCATTCACGTTCAGCACGCGCGGTCGTTGGGGGTTGGAGGACTATCAAGACTTGATGAAGGCGGTGGATATCGTGGCCGCGCGTCCGGATGTGGACAGCACGAAAATGGGCGCCACCGGTGGTTCATATGGCGGCTTCATGACCACCTGGATTGCCACGCGCACCAATCGCTTCAAGGCGATTCAGACCGATCGCACGATCACCGACTGGACATACTGGTACGGCTCGAGCGACGCGCAGGGACTTACCGAGTTTGAGTTCTACGGTAAACCATGGGACAATCAGAAGTTGTACGACTCGCTGTCCCCGATCCGCTACGTCAACAAAGTAAGGACGCCCATGCTGATGGTGCAAAGCGAAGAAGATCACCGCACACCAATGGGGAGCGCCGAGATCTGGTTTATGTCCCTCAAGAAGCAGGGCGTGCCGGTGGAGATGGTGCGCTATCCGCGGTCAAATCACGACCTGAGTCGTACCGGCGAACCGTGGCTGTTGGTCGATCGGTTGGGGCGGATAAGGCAGTGGTTTGGGTACTGGTTGCAGGGGACCAAGCCGACGATGGTGCAGTAACGTCCGTACTGCAACAACGCTATCAGGGTGAAAACGCAAGAGCGATCCGCTAGACGTTTGGCCGATCGCCTATTGCCACTTTGCCTTGATAGCGTCGTTGCCGTTCACGCGCATTTACCGCAGAGAACCCGGAACTCCCGCCGCCGGTGCCGCCCCCGGCAGTCGCGGCAACTGTAGCCGCAACACGGTCTTTCCCGGATGCGACTCGCTGATGTCCAGTCGTCCGTCGTGTAACTGCGCAATGCGGCGCGCAATGGCCAGCCCCAGACCCGCGCCGCTCGTCACGCTCTCCTCCTCCCGCGACCGCGCGGCATCGAGGCGCACGAACCGTTCGAACACCCGTTCGCGCTCATCGTCCGGGATGCCCGGTCCGGCGTCGATCACGGTAACCACGTAGTCCGATGCCCGCGCGGACATGTCCACCTCCACCGTCGCGCCGGCGGGGGAGTATTTGATGGCGTTGTCGAGCAGGTTGAGCATCAGGCGACCCAGCAGGTCGGCGTCGCCGACACACGGCGCCTCGATGACATTGCGCATGGCGACCTCGACGCCGCGCTGCTGGGCCACTGAACGCACCGCACGCGTCGCGTGATGAACCACATCCTCCAGGTACAGGGGATCCCGTCGCGGCTGCAGGTGCCCTGAGTCGGCGCGCGACAGCAGAAACAAATCATCGACGATCCGCGCGAGTCGCTGCGCGGCATCGCGAATGATGGCCACCGAGCTACGGTACTCGGCCTCCGAACGGTGCTCGCGTGAGAGCGTGACATCCGCTTCCGTGCGCACCACTGCGGTGGGTGTTCGCAGTTCGTGCGACGCGTCGGCAATGAAACGGCGTTGCCGATCGAAACTGACCTCCAAACGATCCAGCAAGCCGTTGACGACCTGCGCCAGTCCCACCAGTTCATCGCCCCCCGACGCCGGCAAGCGCTCATGCAGGTTGCGTTCACTGATGGCCGCTGCCTGGGCCGCCATGGCCGCGACCGGCGCGAGACTGCGCCGCGCCAGGGCGCTGCCTCCGAACGCGGCGGCGATGAGCAGCGCGGGAATTGCGAATTGAAACATCTCGCGAAGTTGCTGCAACACATCGTCAATGTCGCGCAGGGCGTAGGAACCGGTGAGCGTGAAGCGTTCCCCTTCGGCGTCGAACGGTCGGGTCAACACCCGAAACGTGCTGCGGTGGCTGGCGATGGTCAGCGCGAGCGGCGACCGCAGGTCGTGCGTGCGCAAGGTCGCCAACACCTCACGCTCGATATCCGCCGACGGCAAGCGCGGTCCGCCCGCTTCGTTCGGGTCCGGCGCGGACAGCGCACTCATCGCGACAACCTTGGTC
>JANLVM010000247.1:0-2026 GCA_031364015.1 Gemmatimonadaceae bacterium | reverse complement strand
TTGAGGATTTGGGCGCTCAACTGGTGGTGACGGCCGATGGCGGTTGGCGTCGCGGCAAGAAGATTCCGTTGAAGTCCACCGTAAACGAGGCTCTCGAAGGCTGTGAATCCGTGCGCGACGTGATCGTCTATCACCGCACGGGTGGCGAAGTGAACATGATCGAAGCGCGTGACCACTGGTGGCATGAACTCGACGCATCGACGGCCACGGATGATTGTCCAGCCGTCCCGCTCGACGCCGAGCATCCGCTCTTCGTGCTGTATACGTCGGGCACCACCGGCAAGCCTAAGGGCATCCTGCACACCACGGGCGGCTATCTACTGCACACCACGATGACCATGAAATGGGTCTTCGACTTGAAGGACAGCGATGTCTATTGGTGTACGGCCGACATCGGCTGGGTGACCGGCCATAGTTACATCGTGTATGGGCCGCTGTCGGCCGGGGCCACTACGGTGATGTACGAAGGGGCACCCGACTTTCCTAACTTCGACCGCTGGTGGAGCCTGATTGCGAAATACAAGGTGAATACCTTTTACACTTCGCCCACCGCTATTCGCGCGCTTTTGAAGCACGGCGACGAGTGGCCGAAGGCTCACGACTTGTCGAGCCTGCGCCTGCTGGGGTCAGTGGGTGAGCCGATTAATCCGGCGGCCTGGAACTGGTATCACCACGTGATTGGCGGCGACCGTTGCCCCATCGTCGATACCTGGTGGCAGACCGAAACGGGCGGCATTCTGATTGCGCCGATGCCGGGCGCGGTGGCTCTGAAGCCGGGGTCGGGCACATTGCCCATGCCTGGGGTGATCGCCGAAGTGGTGGACGTGCATGGTAAGCCGGTGGAGCCCAATCACGAGGGTTTCCTGGTGATTAAGCGGCCGTGGCCAGGAATGCTGCGGACGCTATGGCGTGACCCGGAGCGTTATGCGGAGGCCTATTGGAGCCGCATGCCGGGGATTTACTTTACGGGCGACGCCGCCCGTTGCGACGGGGACGGCTACTTCTGGGTGCTGGGACGCGTCGACGACGTGATGAACGTCAGCGGCCATCGGCTGAGCACGATGGAGGTGGAAAGCGCGTTAGTACACCATCCGGCGGTCGCGGAAGCGGCGGTGGTGGGCAAGCCGCACGAGATCACCGGCCAAGCCGTGGTGTGCTTCGTGTCGCTGAAGGCCGGCCATTGGAATCATGAGGAGCTCGGCAAGGAGTTACGCAATTGGGTGGCGAAAGAGATCGGCTCGTTCGCGCGGCCCGAAGAGATACGGTTCACGGAGAGCTTACCAAAAACGCGCTCTGGTAAGATCATGCGCCGCTTGCTGCGCGAGCTGGTGACGTCGAACACTGTATCTGGCGACGTGACGACGCTCGAAGACTTAGGCGTTATCACCCGCCTGGCTGCCCAGAACGACGAAGAGGCTTAATCGATATATGTCTGTTCCTGTTACTACACTAATCAATCACTTTGACTACACGATCTGGGCTACTGAAAAAATCCTTGATTCAGTACACCAGTTGAACGACGAGGAGATCCGTCGCGACCTGAATGTGTCGCACCAGAGCGTGCTGCACACGTTGCAGCACATCTATTACGCTGACCGCGTTTGGCTGGCGCGCCTCAGTGGCCGCCCGGTAAACACTTTCGCCGACGACGGCGACGGGCCGGACCTCACCGAACTGAGCACCGCCTGGCCGGCCCTGCTGAATGAGTTTCGGGAATACATCGCGGGCCTGACAGACGCCGCCAGCCAGGAACTGTTCAGCTATCACAACTTACAGGGTTTGGAAATGACGCTGCGCCGGTGGCAGGCCATTCTCCATGTGGTGAACCACGCCTCGATTCACCGGGGGCAAATCGTGTCGATGTTGCGGCAATTGGACAAGCACCCGCCTTCCACCGATCTGGTTTACTTCTACCTGCGCTAAGAGACGAAGAAATCGGGAACAATCTATTGCCGTCGCAAAAGTTAACATCTGGTGGGAAAAAACATGTCCTCTTTTTCTCAGAATTGGCGCTTACTCAACTAGA
>JANLVM010000232.1:0-4876 GCA_031364015.1 Gemmatimonadaceae bacterium | reverse complement strand
ACGACAATGTCCGGATCGCCAATGAGACGACCACCGGTCTGCTCGGCAACGGCAGCGGCGGTGATGGGCCGCGGCCCATCACCGCCGCTGCCGTTGCCGAGCAGACCGGTGGTCGTCTCATTGGCGATCCGGACATTGTCGTGCGCGGTGTCGCGCCCCTCGATCGTGCCGAGGCACACGAGCTGAGTTTTCTCGCGCACGGGCGATACGCCGTGTGGTTTGAGCAGACGCGTGCCGGCATAGTGCTGGTGTCGCCGGCCTTGGCCGATCTCCCCGGCGGATCGGGAGCGCGCATTGTGGTGGATAAACCTGCGGAAGCCATGGTGACGCTGTTGGCGCGTTTTCATCGCGCGGAACCGCGCCCCGGCGGCATTCATCCAACAGCGGTCGTCGCGCCCACCGCGCAGGTGGCCGACGGGGTGACGATCGAGGCCTACGCCGTCGTGCAGGATGGCGCGATCATTGGCCGAGGGAGTTGGATTGGCGCGACGGCGGTCGTTGGCGCGCAGTGTACGCTGGGTCAAGATGTGCGATTGCATCCTGGTGCCGTGCTGTATCCGTACGTCGATCTCGGCGACCGGGTGGTCCTGCACGCTGGTGCGCGCGTGGGGCGTGAAGGGTTTGGATTTATCCCGGGTCCCCACGGTCCCACGCGTATTCCACACATTGGGCGTTGCGTACTCGAATCCGACGTGGAGATTGGCGCCAACAGCTGTATCGATCGAGGCAGCGTCGACGACACGATCATCGGCGCCGGTACGAAGATTGACAATCTCGTGCAGGTTGCGCACAACGTGCGCATTGGTCGGATGTGCTTTCTGGCGTCACAGGTTGGCATCGCGGGCTCGACCCGCATCGGGGACGGGGTGCAGTTGGGAGGGCAGGTTGGCATTGGCGGGCACATCACGGTGGGTGCGGGCGCCTCGCTGGCCGGACGCGCGGGTGTGTATGGTGACGTGCCGGCTGGCGAAGTATGGTCGGGGTATCCGGCGCGGCCGCACCGCGAACAGTTGCGCGCGCAGGCCGCCATGTTGCGACTGACTCGCCTGATGCGCCCGCTGGAACGGTTGTTGGCGCGAGAACGCGAATCGTGATCACGCCGCCGGGTTTGACCGAGCGCGAACCCCTGTCCGGAGAGCGACGCACCATTCGTCGCGACGTGTCGGTGCGAGGCGTCGGTCTCCATCTCGGACAACCCTGTACGCTGGTGTTTTCACCGGCGCCAACGGGTGCCGGAATCACCTTTCGTCGCGGTGATCGTCCCAACGCTCCCCTCATTCCCGCGCGCGTCGAAGTCGCGGTCAACGCGGAGCGCCGTACGCAGCTTGGTCATGGCGATGATTCGTTGCACACGGTCGAGCATGTCCTGGCGGCCGTCGGCGCGCTGGGGATCGATGATATCCATATTGTCATGGATGCTCCCGAGCCACCGATCATGGACGGCAGCGCCACGCCATTTTTCGAGGCGCTGCAGAGCGCGGGTGTCGTACCGAATGGCGGGCGACCCGACTGGCTGGTGCTGCGGAAGTCGCTCCGTGTCGTGGACGGCGATTCGATCTACGAGGCGAGCCCGGGCAACGGACTCACGCTGGATGTGTCCATTGACTTCCCCCACCCGTTGATTGGACAGCAGTCGGGATCGTATCGCATTACCCCAGAACGATTCGCTGCCGACCTGGCCGCCGCGCGCACGTTCGGTTTCCTGGATGAGGTCGAGTGGCTGCATGCGCAGGGGCTGGCGCAGGGTGCGTCCACCGCCAATGTCGTGGTGCTCGATGCCTCGAGCGTTGTGGACACCACGCTGCGGTGGCCGGACGAATTCGTTCGCCACAAGGCGATGGACTGTGTGGGTGATCTGGTGCTTGCGGGCGGTCGCCTGAGGGCGCATATCACCGCCAGCAAGCCGAGTCACAGAGGGACGATCGCACTGGTGCGCGCCCTTGTACAACACGTCGTACGGGAGCCCGCTGTGTACACCATCGAAGACATCATGCAGGTCCTGCCGCACCGGTATCCGTTTCTCCTGGTCGATCGCATTCTCGATATTGAGGACGGGAAGCGCATTGTGGGAATCAAGAACGTCACCATTAACGAACCGTTCTTTCAAGGGCATTTCCCCGGGCATCCGATCATGCCGGGCGTGTTGATCGTCGAGTCGATGGCCCAGGTAGGTGGCATGCTGCTCATGCGATCGATTGCCGATCCCACCACCAAGGTGGTGTACTTCATGTCGCTGGATAACATCAAGTTCCGACGGCCCGTCAGGCCGGGCGATCAATTGCGTCTCGAGCTGGAGGTGGTGCAGCGCCGTGGCATGACCTGCCGCATGCGCGGCGTGGCGACGGTCGATGGGCTGGTCGTCGCCGAAGCCGAAATGGCGGCCGTCGTTCGCGATCGATGAGCGCACGCATTCATCCGACGGCGCTCGTCGATGCGACCGCACAGTTCGGGGTGGACATTGCCATCGGGCCGTTTGCCATTATTGGCCCCCGCTGCGTCATTGGCGATGGCTGTACGATCGCCGCGCGCGCGACCCTGGAACAGAACGTGCGACTGGGTCAGCGCGTGCACGTTGGCAGCGGCGCCATCATCGGGGGCGATCCGCAAGACCTCAAGTATCGTGGCGAAGAGTCGTGGGTCGACATCGGCGATGATACGGCCGTGCGCGAGTACGCGACGGTCAACCGCGGCACGGCACATTCCCTCACGACCACGGTGGGGCGACACTGCTTCCTGATGAGTTATTCGCACGTCGCGCACGACTGTCATCTCGGCGATCACGTGATCATCTCGAACGGGACGCAGCTGGCCGGACACGTGACCATTGAAGATCGCGCCACGATCTCCGGGCTGTGTGCCGTGCATCAGTTCGCACGCGTGGGTCGTCACGCGTTCATTGGCGGCTGCTCGCGCGTCATGCAGGATGTGCCGCCCTTTGTCCGTGCGGCCGGCAATCCGATCAAGCTGTTCGGCCTCAACTCCGTGGGACTGCAGCGCAGCGGTTTCGATGCGACGGTGGTGGCCGAACTCAAGCGCGCCTACCGACACTGCTTTCGATCCGACCTGAATCTGTCACAGGGCGTCGAACGCGCGCGCGCCGAAGTCGCCGACGTGCCGGAGGTTCGGCATTTCCTCGCCTTTATCGAAGCCAGTCAGCGCGGAGTCGGATTCTAGATGATTCCGGCGACCGATCGTCGCGCGTACAGCGGAACCACCGCGCCGCGTGTCGGCGTCGTGGGCGCCGGCGGACTCGGCGTGCATCATGTCCGCATTCTGCGCGACCTCGCGGGTGATCGATTTGCAGGTTTTGTCGATGAGAATCCCGCACGGGCCGCCGACGTGGCGGAACAGCTGGGCGTGCGCGTGCTGTCGTCGTTGGACGAACTCCTCGCGGAAGTTGATGCGGTGTCGGTGGTCGTGCCGACGACGGCACATCACCGCGTGACCTCGGCTGCGTTGCGCGCCGGAAAGCACGTCTTCATCGAGAAACCTTTCACGGTGACGTTGGCGGAAGCGGACGATCTCATCGACCAGGCCCGCGTGGCCGGCGTCGTGCTGCAGGTTGGCCATGTGGAACGTTTCAATCGCGCCGTACGGGCCGCGATGCCGTTTGTCGAGGGGCCACGATTCATCGAGAGCGATCGACTGGCGCCCTTCAATCCGCGCGGTACGGATGTGGCGGTCGTGCTCGACCTGATGATCCATGATCTCGACTTGGTGCATACCTTGGTCGGGTCTCCGGTGGTCGACGTGCAGGCCATGGGCATTCCGGTGCTCACACCGCAACTCGACATTGCGAACGCCCGACTGACGTTTGCGAATGGTGCCGTGGCGAACATCACCGCCAGTCGCGTTTCTCGCGAACGCGTGCGGAAGCTGCGGATCTTCCAACAAAGTGGGTACCTGTCGCTGGACCTGGCGGCCGGCACGGGTGAGTTCTTTCGATTGCGTCCGGATTTCGATCCCCGCCAGCTCGCGCGGGCGCCTCGTGCACTCGAAGAGTTTGTCGAACGTATGGTGCTGGACGCCCCTGAGGGCGAGCCATTGGGAATGGAGCTCGCGCAGTTTCTCGGCGCAGTGATGGGGTTGCGTCCCGTCGCCGTGACGGGCGCCGAAGGACGTGACGCGCTCGAGGCGGCGTTGCGTATCGTGACGGCGATCGAGGCCGCACACCTCGCCATGCTCGCGAACGCGACCGCAACAGCGCCCGCCAAGTGGCCGACGCGTGCGTGAAATCCTGTTCGTCGTAGGCGAAGCCTCCGGCGATCTGCACGCGGGGAACGTCGCCGAGGCCATTCGCGCGCGGCGCCCTGATCAGCCGATGGCCGGTATCGGCGGCGACTTCATGCGCGCGGCTGGCGTGACGATCCTGGAGCCTGTAGAACGGCTCGCCGTCATGGGGTTCGTGGAAGTGCTCGCCCATATCCCCCGACACTGGACCCTGCTGCGCATGCTGCGACAACGCATCAACAGCGGACGTGTCGGCTTGGTCGTGCTGGTCGATTATCCCGGGTTCAATCTGAAGGTGGCGGCCGCGGCGCATCGCGCGGGGGTTCCGGTGTTGTACTACATCACTCCACAAGTCTGGGCCGGGGGGGCGGGGCGATTGCCGACACTGGCGCGGCTCGTCACGCGCGCCGCGCCGATCCTGCCGTTCGAGGAGGCGCTGCTTCGTGCCCACGGAATTGACGCGACATTTGTCGGACATCCATTGCTCGATCGGGCCACGTCGCTCCCGTCCGCCAGCGAGGCGCGAGCCGCATTGGGTCTGCCGATGCAGGGCGAGGTGCTCGCCGTCTTTCCTGGCAGTCGACGCGCGGAATTGGCGCGACATCTCGGTCCATTCGTTGCCACCGCGCAAGAGTTGCAGCGCCGG